>JBCCIM010000060.1 GCA_039111535.1 Bacteroidota bacterium
GGGTTAATGCATCTATTAACAACGAAGATGCATACTTCTCTCTACTTGAAGCTTTTGCCTCCGATAAGGAGACTGCAGATCGCGTAAAAGAAAAACGGGCAGCTCGCACATCTGACAGCAAGCCGGAAGATGAAGATGCGGCTACAGCAGATGATGCGGCAGAAGCGCCAGCTGAGCCAGAGCCCGTTGAGGCAGAAGCGCCAGCTGAGCCAGAGCCCGTTGAGGCAGAAGCGCCAGCTGAACCTGAGCCTGTCGAAGAAGAAGCGCCAGCTGAGCCAGCGCCCGTTGAGGCAGAAGCGCCGGCAGAACCTGAGCCTGTCGAAGAAGAAGCGCCAGCTGAGCCAGCACCCGTCGCTGAAGCACCAGTTGAAGAAACTGCACCCGAGCCAGAAGCAGTTGAGCCTGCTGTTGAAGAAGCTACCGCACCTGTTGCTGAGCCAGAAGTAGCGGATGCTACTGCAGAGGTACCAGCCACTGAAGCCCCTGAAACGGATGCACCGGCTGAAGGTGTAGAAGTAGGTGAGGATGGAGAGAGCCTGGTTTCTGCAAGCCGCTACAAACTCACGGGTACCAAGGTCATTGGTAAAATTGACCTCGGTGAAGTAGATGATTCCCAGCCGAAAAAGAAACGGAAGCGTAAACGCAAACGGAAAAACGCTGACGACGCAGTTGCGACAAAACCTGATGCAGCAGCCAAAGACAAATCAGGTAGCACAACTGACGACAAGAAGTCGAAATCTAATACAAATAACAAGAAGAAAAAGAAGGGGAGAAAAGGTCCTGCTGTAGACCAGGCTGAAGTTGATAAGGCGTACCAGGAAACCCTCCGTAACCTCGAAAAAGGATCAGGACGCCAGCGTCAGCGCCGTAGAAGACAGCGTAGAGACGATGCTGCTGAAAAACGCGCACGCGATGTCGCACGCGCAGAAGAGGAAGCACAGATTCTTCGCGTTACCGAGTTTATTTCTACGGGTGAGCTCGCAAACCTGATGGATGTTGGCGTAAATGAAGTAATCAGCTTGTTGTTTGAGTCTGGAATGATGGTGTCCATCAACCAGCGCCTCGATGCTGATACAATTACGTTTGTCGCGGATGACTTTGGGTTTGAAGCAGAATTTATCACTGAGTTTGGCACCGATGATATCGAGCTTGAAGAAGACAAGCCGGAAGATCTCGTTGACCGTGCACCAGTGGTTACTGTCATGGGTCACGTAGACCACGGTAAAACCTCTTTGCTCGACTATCTGCGAAGCGCAGATGTGGTTGGCGGAGAGGCCGGCGGGATTACCCAGCATATCGGTGCCTACCACGTAGAATTGGCCGATAGCAGAAAGATTACCTTCCTGGATACACCGGGTCACGAAGCGTTTACCGCGATGCGTGCACGTGGGGCAAAGGTAACGGATGTAGTAATTCTTGTTGTCGCAGCTGATGACTCAGTGATGCCGCAGACAATTGAAGCCATCAACCATGCGAAAGCAGCTGAGGTACCAATTGTTGTTGCTATCAACAAAATTGACAAGCCAGATGCCAACACTGCGCGCGTAATGCAAGGACTTTCAGACCATAGCGTGCTCGTTGAGCAATATGGCGGCAAGGTGCAGTGTGCGCTGGTATCTGCAAAAACAGGAGAAGGCATTGACGAGTTGCTTGAGAAAGTACTGCTTGAGTCTGACCTGCTCGAATTAAAAGCGAATCCTTCAAGGAACGCGAATGGCATTGTGATTGAAAGTCGGCTCGATAAAGGCCGCGGTACCGTTGCTACGGTACTGATCCAAAATGGTACGCTTTCCGTTGGTGATGCCTTTGTAGCCGGTATCTTTAGCGGTAGGGTACGTGCCATGTTTGACGAGCGCGATCAGCGCGTCGACGGCATTGGGCCAGCTTTGCCTGCATTGGTACTTGGTATCAATGGTGCGCCCGAAGTAGGGGATCAGTTTATCGTCCTCGACGAAGAGCGCGAAGCCCGAGGTATTGCGCAGAAACGCCAGCAAATTCACCGTGAGCAGTCACACCGCCAGCGTAAACATATTACGCTTGACGAAATTGGTCGCCGGCTTGCCCTGGGCGATTTCCGCGAACTGAACCTGATTGTGAAAGCAGACGTGGGTGGTTCGGTAGAGGCGCTGTCTGACTCGCTGCTCAAACTATCTAATGAAGAAGTTGCTGTAAACATCATCCATAGCGGTGTTGGTGCAATTACTGAAGGCGACGTAATGCTTGCCACGGCATCTGACGCCGTAATCATTGGTTTCCAGGTTCGGCCTTCTCCAGGTGCACGTGCTGTTGCTGAGCGTGAGGAAATTGACATCCGGATGTACTCAATCATCTATGATGCAATTGAGGATGTTCGCGATGCACTTGAAGGCCTGTTGTCACCTGAAGAGAGTGAACGCATCACGGGCGGTGCTGAAGTGCGCGAAACATTCAAAGTACCCAAAATGGGTACGGTTGCCGGCTGTTACGTAACCGAAGGGCGCATCAAACGCAACGACCAGATTCGCCTGATCCGCGATGGAATCGTGATTTACGACGGCAATCTCAGTTCTTTGCGTCGTTTCAAAGATGATGTCAAGGAAGTGGTTAACGGCTATGAGTGTGGTATCGGTATGGAGAACTACAACGACCTCAAAGTAGGAGACCTCTTTGAGGCTTACGAAATCGTTGAGACCAAGCGTAAGCTTGAAGTGTAAACATTGCACTGTCTCCACCATTATTACGCAATAAGATCTCCACAGACGTGAGCATTCGAACGGAAAGGGTTGCTAAACTAATTCAGCGAGAAGTCGCTGGATTGCTTGGCACAGAGTTTAGTGAACAGCTACAACCCATGGTGACCGTGACGGGGGCCCGGGTGACCAAGGACCTGTCTATTGCCTACCTTTACGTAAGCGTGTTTGGCGAATCTGCTGCACAGCGAAAAGCCACGTTCAAGCACCTCGAAACCCTCACTGCCAAAGTGCGCACTTCGCTTGCTTCGCGTATACGGCATCAACTCCGTACCGTACCAGAAATTCGGTTTTTCCTGGACGAATCCCAGATTGAAGCCAATAAAATGGAAAATCTGTTTGAGCGCATCAGGGCGGAACGCGCGCGCCGGGAAGACAATGATCAGGAGTCTGCTTAAGCATCAGGGCGCATGGGTATGGCAACGCACGCAGTAGAAATCTGCAACTATCCGGACTTGCCCGACCATTTCAATGCTACCGTAGTGCCGGTTGACAAACCCAAAGATTGGAGCTCCTTTCGGGTTGTTAAAAAGGTGCGCTGGTTGACCAAAGTAAAGAAAGTGGGCCACGCCGGCACCCTCGATCCTATGGCAACCGGACTGCTCATCTGCCTGGTGGGCAAAGCCACAAAACAAATGGAAACGTTCATGCATCTGCCGAAGACGTATGAAGGGACCATTCGGCTTGGCGAACAAACTCCGTCTTATGATGCGGAGACGGAGGTGAGCGAAAGGAAAGCTGTGGATCACCTCGATGATGTTACCATCCGGAAAGCCTGCGATACGTTTATGGGTGAAATCACCCAGTTGCCTCCGATGTATTCTGCCGTCAAAATTGGCGGTGAGCGCTTGTATAAAAAAGCACGCCGCGGCGAGGTTGTCGAGCGCCGGCCACGGTTTGTGACCGTAACGCAGTTCGATGTGAAGCCCCGCGAAGGCAGGGATGTATCATTTGTTATTTCATGCTCCAAAGGGACTTACATCCGCAGTATCGCACACGATCTTGGGGAGTATCTGGGGGTAGGAGGACACCTGGTTGCGTTACGGCGTACCGCGATTGGTGATTTTTCGATAGATCAGGCCTGGCCGCTGGAAGAACTGGAAAAGCAGATTTTGTCGACTAGAGAGGGGTAGGCTATGGAATTGGCGTACGGCGTTGAGGGCCTGAAAAAAGATAACTCCTCGTTGATTACCGTCGGTACGTTTGACGGGATACATCATGGACACCAATCTATTATTCGATACCTGGTAGACAGGGCGCAACGCAAAGGCGGGACAAGTGTAGCGCTTTCATTTGATCCCCATCCACGGCAGGTGTTAACCGGTGAACCTGTGCCGATGTTAACGACTATCGAAGAGCGGGGAGCGTTGTTTGAGGCACTCGGACTCGATCGGTTTATTGTGGTGCCGTTTACTGAGGCTTTTGCGGCAACCAGTGCCCGTGATTTTGTGGTGGCGTTGCTGGTGGAGCAGGTAGGGATGCAAGAAATTGTGATAGGCTACGACCACGGATTTGGTAAAGGACGAGAAGGGAATAGCGATTTGCTGCAGCAGCTTGGTGCTGATTACGGCTTCTCTGTGGATGTAGTGCCGGCTCAGATTCTGGAGCAAGGTGTAGTGTCTTCTTCCCGCATTCGTGAACTGCTTGCTGTCGGGGAGGTTGGTACGGCCGGCCGGCTATTAAGCCGCCCCTACAGTTTAATGGGTACCGTAGTACATGGAGATGGGCGCGGCAAAACCATCGGATATCCCACGGCAAATATCGCAGTTGCCAACCCAAACAAAGTAGTGCCGAAGCAAGGGGTTTATGCGGTACATGTGCGCGTTGGAGATGCCCCTGAATTGCACGGCGCAATGATGAATGTTGGGGTGCGGCCAACCTTTGCTAATCCAGATAAAAAACCACTACAAACGCTGGAAATCCATATTTTCGACCTGGATGCTGATTTGTACGGTACACGCTTGACCGTAGATTTTGTGAAGCGAATCAGGGACGAACAAAAATTTAATTCAATTGATGCACTCATCAAGCAACTTTCGAAAGACGAAGCGCGTTGTAGGGCTGAACTCAAGCTATAGACTTGATGAAGATATGCGGAGATTCAAGTAGGATTTCTTGCGTCTTCTTTAGCATGGTATAATCTAAAGAGGAGTCTTTAATGATCTCAAAACAGAAAAAACAAGAGCTTATCGGGCAGTTCGGCAAGAACGGACAAGATACCGGTACGCCAGAAGTTCAGATTGCGATTTTTTCCAAACGCATTTCAGAGCTCACAGCACATTTGCAAAAGCACCCAAAGGATCACTCCACCCGTAGGGGGCTCATTAAGCTCGTCGGTAAACGACGTCGATTGCTGAATTACCTCGTGGACAAAGATATTGAACGTTATCGAAAGGTCATCAGCGATCTGGGCATCCGTAAATAGATTTTTTTGCAGGACGGCATCTGTTTCAGATGCCGTCTTTGCATGAACAAACTGGTTTACATTTTTGCAAATGCCCCTGCCTCGCACATCTCTGGTCCAGGAACTGCAAGTAATAGGATCAAAAAGCGCGTACGCGTAAGCACACGCACATCCCTTATGAAGAGTATGTCCTGAGTTGGATAGCGCGAGATAGTAATTTTGTTGAATGGAGTAGAAAAAAGAAGAAAACGAATAATTAACATGTCACAAGCAACAATACAAGAAATTGAATTTGCACCAGGAAGGTTTATAACCCTTGAAACAGGCCGGCTGGCAAAGCAGGCCAATGGTGCAGTTGTCGCCCGCCTCGGAGATACTATGGTGCTGGCAACTGCGGTTCTGGCGCGTGAAGCCAAAGAATTCCAGTCATTTTTCCCACTGACAGTAGAGTATCGCGAAAAATTCTCCTCAGCCGGCAAAATACCTGGCGGCTTTATCAAACGCGAAGGACGCTCTAACGATCAAGAAATTCTCACGTCTCGTCTTACCGACCGGACCATCCGCCCCCTGTTTCCAGAGGGCTTTTTTAACGAAGTTCAGATCATCGTTTACGTGCTCTCTGCAGACGACGAAAATGATGCTGATGTACTTTCCGGCGTTGCTGCATCAGCAGCACTTATGTGCGCCGGCGCACCTTTTGACGGACCAACCGCCAGTGTACGCGTCGGACGCGTCGACGGTGAGTTTGTCGTTAATCCAACAATAGAAGAACTGGAAGAAAGCGACATCAACCTGATCGTTGCTGGTAAAGAAGACGCTATTGTAATGGTAGAAGGTGAAATGGACGAAGTGAGCGAGCTGGAAATGCTCGAAGCGCTCGACATTGCACACGACGCTGTGAAAGTACTGTGTCGCGGCCAGAAAGTGTTCGCAGAGAACTTTGGCCCAGGCGAATTTACCTACGAAGTTACCGGTCTTCCCGAAGGCCTCGAAGAAAAAGTACACGGTCTGATTCACGATCGCATGGTTGCCCATCTCGAGCAGCCTTACGCAAAAGAAACGTTCTACGGCGGTATCGCTGATATCAAAACAGAAACGCTGGACATGATGCTAGGTACCCCTGATCCTGAAACAGGAGAAGGACGCGCTGAAGCTACAGAAGAAGGCTACACCGCTGGCGATATCAAAAAAGCTGTAGGCAACGTTGAAAGCACGATCATGCGCGAAATGATCATGGCTAACGGCCGTCGCATAGATGGACGTGGCACTGCTGATGTTCGCCACATCTGGTCTGAGGTAGGTTATCTGCCACGCGTCCACGGTTCTGCCGTCTTTACCCGCGGTGAAACGCAGGTGCTTGCATCGGTTACCCTTGGTACCCGGAAAGACGTACAGCCAGTTGATCAGGTGTTCGACACAACCGATCGTCGTTTCTTCCTGCATTACAACTTCCCGCCATTCTGTACGGGTGAAGCCAAATTCCTGCGTGGCGCAAGCCGGCGCGAGATTGGCCACGGTTACCTCGCTGAACGTGCACTCAAACGCATGATTCCTTCAGACGACGAATTCCCGTACACCGTGCGTATCAACGCTGACGTACTCGAATCAAATGGCTCTTCCTCAATGGCTTCCGTATGCTCAGGCATGCTCGCCATGATGGATGCTGGCGTGCCTATTCGCAAACCAGTTGCCGGTGTGGCCATGGGCCTCATCACTGATGGAGAGCGCACTGCCATTCTTACCGATATCCTTGGAACAGAAGATCACCTTGGCGACATGGACTTCAAGGTGACTGGTACGGAAGACGGCATCACTGCTTGCCAGATGGACATTAAGGTGACAGGACTCTCTCGCGAGATCCTCGTTGCTGCCCTTGAGCAGGCACGCGAAGGCCGGCTGCATATCCTCGACAAAATGAACGAGGCCCTCGACCAGCCACGCGAACAGCTCTCGCCATTTGCGCCACGGCTGACACAGATCGCTATCGATCCAGACTTCATTGGTGCGGTTATCGGGCCTGGTGGTAAAATCATCCAGGGTATCCAGAAAGATACCAACACCGTGATCGAAATCGAAGAGCGCGATGGACAGGGCTTTGTAACGATTGCTGCTACCAATGGCGAAGACGCGCAGGCAGCGGTTGCAATCGTAAAAGGCATTGTTACGGTTCCTGAAGAAGGCGAAGAGTACGAAGGTACCGTTCGCAATATTCAGAACTTTGGTGCGATCATCGAAATCATGCCTGGCCGCGAAGGCTTGTTGCATGTTTCTGAAATCGACCACGGCTATGTCGAAAACGTAGAGGACTATGTTCAGGTTGGCGACAAAGTTAAAGTGAAGCTGATTGAAGTGCGGGGCGACGGTAAATTGCGCTTGAGCCGCAAGCCGTTCCTGCCAAAGCCTGAAGGCTACGACGAAGAGCGTGAAGAGCGCCGGCAGTCCAGAGACCGCGATGGCGGTGGACGGAGTGGATATCGTGGTGGCAGAGGCCGTGATGGTGGTGGCCGCGATGGCCGGCGAAATGGCCGGGGTGGCGGTGACCGCAGACGATAGCCTGAATGAAAACATTGAGTTTTCTCGGCTTTTGTGCTAACCTAGCCATCAAATAGTACGCGCAGGGAAGCAGGTAATCTACCTGCTTCCCTGTCTTTTGTGTACCCACCGGATTGTATTGTAGATGCACACCAGTAAAAAACACAAACGGGTTACACCCGGATATCAAAAAACTGTATTGCCGAACGGCTTACGGATTATTACCGAATCTATCCCTACGGTTCGTTCCATTTCTGTAGGCATATGGGTGCATACAGGCAGCCGGCATGAGGCTAGCGACGAGGCCGGCATCAGCCATTTTATCGAACACATGGTGTTCAAGGGGACCAGGAAGCGAAAAACCCATCAGATTGCAAATCGACTTGAAGCTGTTGGTGGCTACCTCAATGCCTTTACAAGTAAAGAGTACACCTGCTACTTTGCCCGAGCACTTGATGAGCACCTCGAACGTGCCATAGATGTTGTGTGCGACCTGGTACTCCAGCCGACCTTTCCCGAGAAAGAGCTGGAGCGTGAGAAGGATGTGGTACTGGAAGAAATCAAAATGTATGAGGATGTACCGGAAGACCTCATCTTTGACCGCTTCGAGTCGCTTATTTATGAAGGCGATACATTGGGCCGGCCAGTAATAGGCTTTCCCGAAACTGTCCGATCCTTTACACGCGAGCAACTCCTTGCATATATGGACGCCGCGTATACACCAAACCGCACCGTGTTGTCTGTTGCCGGCAATGTGGACCACGAGAAGGTTGTCCGATACGCCGAAAAAGCCTTTGCGCCGTCATCCCGGCAGCCCGTTGAAACCTCTTCGCCAAGGGCGAATGGATATGCGCCGGCTGAGCTCAACGAGCAGCGCGTAATTCAGCAAGCCCATCTTGTCATGGGCACACGGGGCCTCAGTATTCACGACAAAAACCGCGTAGCCCTTACTGTACTCAATACCATACTGGGCGGGGGCATGTCGAGCCGCCTCAACCAGAATATCAGGGAGAAATACGGCTACTGCTACAATATTTATTCGTTTACTAATATGCACTCGGATACGGGCGACTTTGGTATATACATGGGAACGGATCACGCAAAGGTGGCGCATTCCCAAAAGCTTGTGCAACGCGAACTCGACAAGCTCATGCAGGAGAAAGTGAGCAGCAGAAAATTGAAGCAAGCCATCAACCAGGTTAAGGGCTCGTTAATGCTGGGACTCGAAAGCATGAGCAACAGGATGATGCGCATGGCACGGCAGGAGCTCTTTTTCTCGCGTTACTTTACCCTCGATGAAATTATAGCATCTGTTGAGCAGATTAGTGCAGAAGAAGTACGCGATCTGGCACAGCAGCTTTTTCAGGCAGAAAACTTCTCACGGGTTGTGTTTCACCCTTTAAACGCATGAGCACCAAATCTTCAGCGATAAACAAAGTACTGGTAACGGGTGGCGCCGGCTTTATCGGATCGCACGTGGCTGAAGCATGCATTGCTGGCGGGTATGAGGTACACATTCTGGATAACCTGTCTTCGGGCAGCGCGGATAACCTGCCAGAGGGTGCCTTTTTCCATCAACTGGACTTAAGAGATCCTGCCATTGAAACGCTCTTTGCTGAAGAGCAATTCCCTGTTGTAATCCACCACGCAGCGCAACTGGATGTCCGTAAGTCTGTCGCAGCGCCTGCCTTTGATGCTGATGTAAACGTACTCGGTTTCTTACGGTTGATGGAAGCCGGCCGAAAATATGGTTTGAAGCGCTTTGTATTTGCCTCAACAGGAGGGGCCATTTATGGGGAGACAGATGTGTTACCTCAGAATGAGACAAATGAGCTGCACCCCGAGTCGCCGTACGGGATTACGAAACTTGCCACAGAGAAATACCTTTACTTCTATGAAAAGGTACACGGTATTTCTTCTGTGATTCTTCGTTACGCAAATGTCTACGGACCACGGCAGGGGAGTTATGGCGAAGCCGGCGTAATCGCCATTTTTATAAAGAAAATCATGGCTGGAGAAGCTCCCGTCATTTTTGGTGACGGCGAACAAACACGGGATTATGTCTACGTTGGTGATGTTGTACGGGCTAATTTACTGGCCATCGAAGCAGCTGGTAGTGGTACGTACAATATTGGCACGGGAGTTGAAACCAGCGTAATTACCTTGATTGCAAAACTGCAAGGCCTCATGCAGGTCCCTGTTGCAGTTAAACATGAGGCTGCACGCGCCGGAGAAGTGCGGCGGAGCGCATTGTCGTACGACCGCATTAATAACACACTAGGCTGGTCGCCGCAAGTCACATTAGATAAAGGACTTGCGGAAACCGTACGCTGGTTTAATTCACGCATTACACCCGCATTGTGACGAATAGATCGTACAAAATGATTGTTGATTGTTTTACATTGTGTAATGCTGACAGGCTGCCTGTTCTTTACTGCAATCGAAGAGAAAATTAGTAGTTAACAAACAGTTCGATTGCGTGTAAATTGGAAGTATTATGTATAGAGTTCAGATCCAAGATTTTGAAGGTCCGCTCGATTTGCTCCTGTTTTTTATCAGGCGAGATGAGTTGGATATTCATGATATCCCTATTTCTAAAATAGCGGATGAGTATCTGTCTTATGTACGTGTGCTCGAGCAGATCGACCTGGATAGCGTTGGGGACTTTATCTACATGTCCGCGCAGTTAATCAACATCAAGGCGCGTATGCTACTGCCCCGTCCTGAAATAGATGACGAGGGTGAGCCTATTGATCCAAGGCGTGAATTGGTGAACCGGCTGCTGAATTACATGAAGTACAAAGAGGCAGCAGAGTCACTCAATACGCGGTACGAAAAAAGAGGAGATTATTTCACCAGAAACTTCCCGGAGCAGGAAAAAGACGAAATTGTTGGCCGGCAGGGGGTTGAACTACAGGTTTCTGTATTTAGCCTGATCACAGCGCTGCAGCGCGTGCTTTCTGAAGTGCCAGAAACGCCGCCACTTTATCCTGTCTTTCGGAATCAGTATTCGGTGGAAACACAGCGTGAATATGTACTCGAACATCTCGCGATGAAAGAGCGCGTTTCATTTGCTAATTTGATACAGGGCCGACCCAAACATTTTGTCATTATTACGTTCCTTGTTCTTCTGGAAATGGCGCAGCAAAAACAGGTTCTTCTTATGGTGAACCCGGATGCTACCGACTTTTACCTGGAAAGAAAGATTGATTATTCAGATCTGCCAGGCGGGGTGACCGGCGTAGCTTAATCGACAATTATACTGCTGTTTGTATAACGATTTAGTTACATACACACCGGATCTCCTGTAGCGACATTGACCAAAGGTTGATGCTACAATAATGAAAAAGCGTACCCTCTGTATTGCTATAAATGATTACCTCTCTTGATAAAAAACAGTTTACTGGATAATAACCAGCACTAAGTATCCATACGCCCCTCTTAGCTCTTTTTGCAGTGTTTAAGCAAAGATGATTGCCTTCTTTGCGAGAAAAGGATGTTGTTATGGCCCGATACTTCGGAGGCTTCAGAGATCGATTAAAGAAGCGTTCCAAACATGTACCAATTACCATCAAAGACGTTGAGTGGGTAAAGGTAGCCACAACTTTTTCCTGGTCGCCGGCCAGACGAGACTACCAATGGTTGGAGCCAGAAGACTATCTGTCTTCGTTTCTAAGCAGCAGTACTGCCTCCTACGAGACAACCGACGATCTGCCCGATGAAGTGCATGGAGATGGCAGTATGGATGCAGCCATGGATATGCCTTTCTCTAGCGCTGCCTACGACGGCTCCGAAACTTTGATCGGCATCACTTCTGTTGATGACGAGCCACCCATTATTGAGGACGTCGTAGAAGAGGAAGAGAGCAAAATTGCTTATGTCCCGCCCTTCGATTTTGTCCCCGAGCCCGCGCCGACGTACCCGGAGGAGGGCGTGCTGAGGCCCAATATAGATGTGCCAGCAGAGCTACCTCTGCTCGATGAGTACAAACTCGAAATCGTTTCCGCTTTGCAGCGGCGGGGCATCAAAATAGATGTGAACAAGATCAAGCTGCCTGAAGACTTGATCGGCCAGTTGAACGCCTATCATGCCGGCCGCGTATCGATTGATTCGTATGAGTTGCGCGCACGGCTGCAAAAGTACAAAAGGCAGGTCATAGAATCTTACGAGCAGTTTAACGCTGTATCGGGCCCGATAAACCCCGAGCCCATACGAGCCGAAATTATCGAAATTGAAGATGTAAGCCCAGATGAGACCGAAATACCATCGGGTTTACAAAAGACAGGGGATGATGGTACCTACGAAGAGTTTATTCTTTCATCCTTAAATCGCCTGGAGGCGTCGATGAATGATCATGAAACTGCATTTGATATAGATGCAGATATGATCACACCAGAATCAAATGGTGCGCCGAACAATGATGTGTTTGATGAAGCAAATCAAACGATGGATTTTCGCGGCTCCATTCGGACAACACGCCACATAGAAACTCCACCGGATACCTCGGATATTCTGGCAGAAGGTCTTTCCGGGTTAGAAGGCAAAGGGGCACCACCGGAAGGTGATCTACCAAGCAGTTACGCTGATGACTCGTGGCTGGTCTTGCCAGTTGACAGCCGCAAAGCGGGGAAAGACCTTGAGAACCCCGATGACCTTGATGATCCGGCGGAGCAAACGTTGACCTTCTTGAAAGAGACGCCGGCTACGGCTGTGCCACCAGTGGCTGCAACGCCTCCGCTTGAACAGCCACCCGCATTGCCGGACGTTGAAGACGATGACGGACGAACCGACAGTTCAGAACTTTTAAAAGCACTGAATACAATCAATAGTCGCTTCCCTGATGCAACCATTGATGCAGATGCGCTTGAATTGAATACTGCAGACCTCTTGCCGGTCCCTGAAGACGACTTGATTACACCAACGCCATCTGCTGCGCCGATTATGCAGCCCGAAACGCCGGTAGAAATCGAACCAGAATTGCCGCAAGAAATTGCACAAGAAGCTCCGCCATCAGCTGTACCACCCGTACCTTCTGAGTCCCGTGTACATTCAGAAGAGCTTATTGGTCTGGAGCAAGAAATACCAGCAGTAGAGCAGCCAGAAGATGATACATCGTTGTCTGACCTGTTGTTACAATTGCGGCATGAAGGCGATCGTACGCAGCGCGATGAACATCAAGCAACCCAGGAGCCCGTAGAGCCGCCTGTTAGCGAAAAGCCGCCACAAGAAGAAGAGTCAGTTGAAGCAAGGCGGGCCAGGTATATCGAAGAAGAGCGCAAAAAGCTGTATTCGATTATCGACGGATTGGAAGAAAGTGCCCCAGCATCACAACTTGCTGCAGATGAGTCGCCGCAGTCAGAAGCTAAACCAGTTGCTGCATCAGAGCCAGCTTTCGAAGAACCTGCTGCGCCTGCACCGGCTATCGAACCGGTTGAAACAAAGATGCCGGCATCTACGACGCTGGCAGAAAAGAGCAAGTTGATCGAGAATATTCTCGCAGCGAAGGAGCAAATGGCAGGTGGCAAAAGAAGGCAACCTGCCCCTGAGCCGGTTGTGCCAGCGGAATCCATGCCCGAGCAACCTGCTCCAGTGCCGCTTGAGCCTGTACAAACTGCACCGGTCCAGACACGACCAACCGAAAGTTTGTCAGTACAGCCTGCGCCCGTTGTGGCAAAAGACGCGCCGCAGGTACCAGATGTACCACAGCCCACACAGCCTGTAGCCGCAGAGCCGGCACCTGTTGAAAAACAGGAGGTACCTGTTGTGCCACCGGTGGTAGCTGAGCAGCCTAAAATCGAGCAGCCAGAGTTCGTGCCGCCAACAGTTGCGCCGCCTGAAGGTTTGCAAGCAAAGCAACAACCCATTCCTCCAACGCCAGTAGCTGGCAATCCTGCGTCGGACACTCCAGTAGCGCCGCCAGCTAGCGATTCACCAGCGGCTGACGTAACACCTGCCAAACGTCCGTTTGGCGCGCTAGGACTGGAAAAATTGGCGGCTTCACCAGAAGTATTTGATACAAGCGATATTGATGACGTCTTCAACAATCATGAAGAGTCGTTGCAGAATGAAAGTGGCGCTATTTCCAGTGTGTCGGATCCTGTATTTTCTTCAAATGACGACGCGGTAGATACACCCCTGGCGCCAGTTGTACCAACACCTGTTCTACCTGAGGAAAAATCGGTAACAGATCCGGTACATACGCCGGCTGCATCTTTAGATGTGGTTGCTGAAACACCGGCAACGCCACCATCTGCGCCCCTTGGCGTAGATGTGGATAAGCAGGCAGGTGACAGTATACAAGAACCTGTTGAAGCAGATGCAATCGATGATGCAACCAGAGGCATAATTGCCGACTTTGCTTCGTTAGATACAGGGGAACCTGAGTTGCTGCAAAAGAATTTGGAAGATTCGGGAAGTGAGACGGTTGCCGAACCTGTGGCACCCATTGCGCCCATAAGGGTAAGAGGTGCTGACACGCCCGACGAAACGCGGCAAGAAAGCATTTCGGAAGTAGTCGCCGCGCAAAAAGGCGCTGAACCTATACGTCCAGTAAGTAAAGACACAACTTATATGTCTGAGCCCCAATTAACTGAACCAACGGTACCTGAATTGGCTAATACTCCAGTTGAGGCGGAAGAGCAATCCGCAGCACCTGATGCGCCTGTTGCCAGCGAAGACGCTGCCGATGTTGCGCCAATTGTTGATGCTGCAACAGTCCAGGAAGTAACGGTTGCCATTGAGGCCAATCCAGAGTCTGAGACAGGCAAGGTTGTGCCGGCCTCCGTTAAAGATGAAGGGCTTGTAGAAGTGGACGAACCACTTGCAGCTGAGATCGAGTTAACCCACGTGGTTGAGTCCCTGGCTTTTGCAACGGAAGATCCAATTCCGTTGAAGAAAATTGCACGCATCTTTGCTGATACGCTTGGTTTAAAGATGCCAAGCGAGAAAAAAGTGCGGGCGGCTGTGGCCAAACTCAATGAAGCTTATGCTGCAGATGGACGGACGTATCGGATTAAAGAATGGGCTGGTGGGATACGCATGGCCTCGCATCCGCAATATGCCCAGTTTATCCGCGCCCTCTATAAAGATAACCGCCCGAAGAAGTTATCCCGGACACTTATGGAGACGCTGGCCATTATCGCCTACAGCCAGCCTTCAACAAAACCAGAAATTGACTTTGTGCGCGGCGTAGACAGTGATTACGCTGTTCGCAAGCTCCTTGAGCTCGGATTAATAGACATCGTGGGTCGTAGCGAGTCGATTGGCCGGCCGCTGCTTTACGGTACCTCAGAGCGCTTCCTGGAGCAGTTTGGGTTGAGCGAAATTGGTGCATTGCCAAAGCTGCGTGAAGTAGAAGACTTGCTGGGTGATCCTTCCTTCAAAAAAGAGCGCTTGCAGCTGCTGGCACTCGATGAAATGGATACTGCTGGAAGCGATGCTGATGCGTCTACTGCGGAGGCTAGCAATGCCTCTACAACCCCTGCAGAGAACCCGGCGCCCGCCAGTACGCCGGTTGTACCCGATGCTGAAATGCCGGCATCTCCTGATAAAGGACAGCCTGCAGCATAACATACCTGAACAGGTTGACCAACCGAAAATAAAAAGGGCGACCAGCAGTTATGCTGGCCGCCCTTTTTCTTAATGCGTAAGCCCTAGAATACCAGGATTTCAATACCGTACTGTCGATCCGTTATGTGCAGGGGATCGTTGCGATAGGGGATGTATACGTGTTGCTCATTTTTCTTTGGCAGCTCATCCGTGTAATACTGCGTGTAGTATCCATCGGAGTTGCCTTTGAATGAGTAAATGAGCTCGGAAGCATTAGAAGAGGACGCTGTTTGCTCAATCTCATAAATCCTTACCCGCTCTTTGCCAATTCTGAGCAGGATTTCACTATAGCCAAATCTTCTGTCTACCCGCACAACTTTGGGCGTGAGCCCCTTGTCTACACCGTCGAGGAAAATCCTGGCTTGCCTGATTTCTGTAGTCTGGTCTGCCAAAATAACCCGGGCGCCTTCTGCACCTTCGTCTGCAGCATCACGAGAGGAAGCACAACCAGAAACGCACAGGACCGCAAGGAATAGACTAAAGCTATAAGTCAGGGCCGATTTCATATAGTCACCTTAATTTGATTGCAGTTAACCTGCCTCCGGGAGGCGGCCAACGTCTGTATTACGATAATCCATGTATAGATGAGTTGCAAATGCTATTCCGAGCCAATAGGATTGCGCGCCTGTTTATACATTTGGCATGGGTTTGTTATAGTATTACCCATTATGTTATCCATATGACTCAAGAAAGTGGAGAAAGGTGCTCTCCGCCGGCGAATTAATTACCGATGCGTGTCCAAACGAAGGGGAGCTGCTGGAGCAGTATGTATACACGCTGCCCCAAATTTGCTACAGGTCTGTCCGTTTTATACAGCCCTGCGATTACCGGCCACGCGACCTTTTTCTGCGTTTGCCAAAATGCCATTGATTTTGAGCAATGCAGCCTGATGGTCGCCAGTTGTATGAACGGGCTGCACCTTATGTTGTCGTGCCAATTGTGGCGCCTGGTTCATCATGCCATGCTTTGCCGGGCCTCTATCAGCTGACACATTGGTTGTCGATGAAGGCGCGAGATGTGTGTCTTCGCTTTGGCTTGTATCTTCTTCAAGGATCAAACGTGCTGACCGATCTTTCGTGCAGTAGGTGCAGAGCCAACTGACCAGTACGTGTGCGCGGTTGTGGAATCCTGTGAGTAATACGAGGTGCAGGAAGAGCCACGTGAGCCAGGCAAAAAAGCCTTCGAGCCGGATTTCTCCGGGGAATTCCGCAACGGCTGCATGCCGGCCCACGGTTGCCATAATGCCAGGATTATTGTAAACAAAAGCCGAACGCTCTTTACCTTTGAGCATTGCTTTGATTTCCCCGGCGGCATGTTTGGCGCCTTGCCTTGCCACAGAAGCTAACTGGGGGTGCAGGTTGCCTTCATCGTCCTGACTGCCGGCCATATCTCCCACAACAAATACATGGGGTTTGCCCGGTACGCTCAAGTTTCTGTTCACGACAATTCTGCCGCCACGTGTTTGTTCGAGCTGCAGCATGCCTGCGAGCGGAGATGCCTTGACACCAACAGCCCAAATCGGCGTCGCTGTTCGTATGCTTCTGTTGCTGCTCAGCAAAACGGCGCCGCGCGCAACTTCTGTAACGCGCTCATTTTTTACAAGATGAACGCCGCGGTCTTCGAGAACCTCTTCTGCATGCCGCTGGGAAGCTTCGTTGAATGGCCGGAGCAAGGTAGGGCCGGCTTCAATCATAATCACCCGGGCTTTTTCGAGCGGTAGCTCTGGGTAGTCGTTCTTGAGGGTATTCTGAAACAGCTCTACCAGCGCGCCAGCCATTTCAACGCCGGTTGGGCCGCCGCCGATCACCACGAAGTTCAGCAGTCCCTGCTTTAACAATGCGGGATTTTGATCAACGCGTTCAAACTGCTTTAGAATGTGGCTCCTGAGCGTAATTGCATCTGAGAGTTGTTTGAGCGGGTAGCAATTCCGTTGCGCGCCAGCAATGTTAAAGTAGTCTGGAGCTGAGCCGGCTGCAAATACCAGGAAGTCAAACGAAATGGGCATCTGCCCTTGCAAATGCACGCGCTTCTGGTGCCAGTCGACACCAACAACTTTGCCCAGCCGAAACCTGAAATTTTGCTGGTTTTGAAAAACAGCGCGGATCGGGTAGACAATTTCTTCAGGTTCGAGGCCGGCTGTTGCTACCTGGTACAGCAGTGGCTGAAAGGTCAGGTAGTTATTTTTGTCTATCAGCGTTATGTCAACATCGGTTTTGCGTAATTCGCTGGCAATTGCCTGGCCAGCAAATCCGCCGCCGATGACAACCACATGGGGGCGCGTGCCTTGTGTGTTGTTCGTGTGCAGGGTCATTGGGGTAACTGGTATAGGGCCAGTACCTGTTTGGGGGATGTGCTTGCAGTACAGGCTGGCGTATTAGTATGGGATACAGGAACAGGGAGATGCCTGATGTACAGGCTGATGCCTGATGTACAGGCTGATGCAAGGGGCCGGGGATATAGCAGCTGGAACGGGCCGCCACAGGTCCACTTTCTTAAGTAAGCAGCGTGCTAGTGCTACAATTTGTTAGAAGCCAATACCAAAATGGACGGCCATCGCAAGGGTTTTGTCTACATTTACCGCGGCACCCTGATATTCTGGTGCAGCCTGATAGAATCTGACGGGAAGTACCAATTCGACAAAGAATGCTGTGTCTGGATCATTTGGGAGGGGGAACGCCTTGTTTAGAAGCGGGGTGACACCGTAAGCACCTCCTGTCTCAAAAGCGCCGCGTAAACCAAAAGTGAAACCATTGGAGAGGCCCATTAAAACGCCCGGGTGAAAGAGCACATTTGAAACAGCATTTGCGTCTACAAAGGGTACAACCTCAAGGTCGAAAGCCACATTAATGTTTGTTTTGATCGTCACACCCATCGGGAAGCCGGCTACGAGATTATCAGAGATGGTTGTGACATCACCGCCAGTGCTTGCTATCAATGGGAAAACAGTACCAATATGTCCGCCAATTTCGTTCTGGGCGTTTGCTTGTTGGGTACCCAAAAAACTGATCAAGAGGAGAAAAATGCTCCCTGCGTATAATTTCGTCTGATTTTTCATGTTGCTATTAGAATCGCTTATATAAATCAGGGGGCAGGAAGTGCACAGCATAGAAGAGGTAACAGCGCACAAAAATTATTGGTTATACTAATTCATTTTACAAGGATTATGCCGACACGATTAGGCCCTTTTTATTTAGCCAAAAGTGCAGTTGATTGCTTTATGGCGGTTATTTAGTAGTATATATTTCGGCCCAATCTTTGGTTGGTGCGCCTGTTTCTCAGCTTGAGTCTTTCCCTTTATCCAGGGAAGGTATCTTCTGGTTGTCGGCATGTTTTACAGGACTTTAGATTGCTATTCTTACTTACATGGCAATCACCGATTTTTCTACAGCCAACGGAATACCATCAATCGCATATTCTGCGTGTTCGTTTGAGGTGAGCACCACTTTGAAGTCATGTTTGCCTTCAGGTAGTGAAGCAATGTGGTACCAGGGACC
Source organism: Bacteroidota bacterium (assembly GCA_039111535.1). Taxonomy (NCBI): domain Bacteria; kingdom Pseudomonadati; phylum Bacteroidota; species Bacteroidota bacterium. The sequence goes on from JBCCIM010000060.1 coordinate 18,768, forward strand.
ATAAAGGCGCGCAATTTTCTCCCCATTCAAATACAGGTGCGCGTGTCCATGCCCATCGATGTGGCCTTGTCCACATTCTTCGGGGGTGAATTCGAAGTTCTGTGTGATCAGTCGCACATTCCATCCACCATGCATATCCTCGTGTACATCCAGTGCAATTCTTGGCTGGGGCTGATCGGGTGATACCTCCTGCAGGGCAGCCATGTGTGTTGTTTGTGCAGCAGCTTCCTGTGCGGCTATGTAGGTTGACTCAGCAGCATTGGTGTAGATGAGTAACATCGCCATAAACACAATGCCAAAGCTCAGTACGGCAAACGTAATCCGTTGCCAGATATGCTTAAAAAAGGTGATTGGTGTTCTGAAGGTAATGCCGGGGCCGCGGAGGAGGAATACAATCAGCGCAGCATGAACAATGGCGTGGCCCACAAATTCCAGTTTACCAAAGACCAGGGTTGTCGAAATAAAAAGGCACGTGATAGCGAGCGCAATAGGGCGTTGCAAGAGGCAGACAATGAGCAAAAAGCCGAGAATGAATTCCACAAAAGCGGCGATCTGAAGAAAAAGGATAAGATCAAAGCCAAACGTGAGGGCAGGATTTGCTTGCAGGATTTCGATGCCCCAATCAGGATATACCAGTTTTTCGAGGGAGACCCAGCATAACGAAAAACCTACGCTGGCATACAAGGCCGGCAAGGCAGAAGCTCGCCGTTTTTTGCTGGCCGAGTTGGTTGTTGCGAGGTAATAACCGGCGCCAAGCAGGTAGGTGTAGTCCAGCATGTATAGCGCACCAAAATAGAATACAGAGAAGAGGTAGACACAGATTAATCCGAGGCCGGCAAAATGGGTAAACCTGTTGGAAAGAATCAGGATGGCTAACCCAAGTTGCGCAAATTCCGCCCAGGCATTGTAAACCAACAATTCAGGGACAAGCAATGCGCCAGATTGCCAGGAAAGCAAAAGCACAGCACCCGTTGCTACGCGTATGATCAAGTCACTCCGATTTGCGTGTTTGCTTACCTTTTCCACAAATTGTTTATATGCCGGATGCCGGGTAATCTGATCGTCGAGAAAAACGAGTGCGCCGATAATGCACAGGCAAGTCGCCAGCATTATGAGAAATACCGGAGACAAAATTTGCTGAAGCGTAAGGGGTTGATGGGTAAACGAAAACGCACTAAACCACTTCACGTGGGCCAGCGCCGGTAGCTGGAGTCCAAATAGAAAGAATAGCGTTAGGCCAGCACTTCGGAAAAGTCTGTTGCGCTTCATATCATCAGTGTGGGGGCAGGATAGTTAATCTGCTTGCTTCTGAGATGGGAGGCTGCGCGCTTTGTCTAGCGAGACAATCAATACACGATGTGATGCTGGTATTACACTGTCTTGGAACAGCTAGCGGACGCTTGATAGGGCATAAGATAATGCCCTGCAAAGCCTATTCCAATGTCAGAAATGTGTCGAAAGTTAAAACCACATTAGTGTGTTTCGTGGAAGAGCTTTTTTAAATCAAATGAAAAATATTGAAGAGCAGAATCACATGAATATGTCAGTGCAGACTCCCGAATGGGTTAAGCATGCTATTTTTTATCAGATCTTTCCGGATCGATTTCGTCGCAGCAAGACCTGGCAACAGCCGGCCGGCATCAAGCTAAAAGACTGGGGAGCGCCCCCAGAAGAACAAGGTTTTCAAGGCGGGGATTTGTATGGTATCATTGATGCCCTGGATTACTTGCAGGCGCTTGGTGTGACCGCTTTGTATCTCAATCCGATATTTGCCTCCGCTGCCAACCACAGGTATCACACGTTTGACTACTACCAGGTGGATCCTTTATTGGGGGGCAATGAGGCCTTGCGCGCTTTGCTCGATGCCGCCCATACCCGTGATATGAAAGTGGTGCTCGATGGCGTGTTTAATCATGCCAGTCGTGGTTTTTGGCCGTTCCACCACATCCTTGAAAATGGCAGTGCCTCGCCTTACATCGATTGGTTTATTGTAGAGGACTGGCCGATGCGCCCATATCCAGAGGATGGCGACACAAAAATCAACTATGCTGCCTGGTGGGACTTGCCGGCCCTGCCAAAATTGAATACTGCAAACCCGGACGTCCAGCAGTACATTCTCGATATAGCCAAATACTGGATCGACTTTGGCATTGATGGATGGCGCCTCGATGTGCCGGCAGAAATTGATGACGACGCTTTTTGGCGCCGATTCAGGGATACTGTTAAGACGGCCAATCCGGAAGCCTACATTTGCGGTGAAATCTGGGAAGAAGCCCGGCGCTGGTTACAAGGGGATCAGTTTGATGCAGTAATGAACTATACGGTATCCTGGGCAGCCATGACATTTTGCGGTTTTGATGCCCTGCGGCCCGGCTATGAACGTAACCATCTTTCCCTCAAGCCGCGCGATGCAGCAGAAGTTGCAACAGTTATCGATACAATGTACGGGTGGTACAATTGGGAGATTAACTTCGCACAATTGAATCTTTTGGATAGTCATGATACAGCGCGTGCCCTGTGGGTGCTGAGTGAAAAAAAGGATGCGCTCAAGCTGTGTGTTGCAATGCTTATGACGCTGCCAGGGGCGCCCTGTATCTATTATGGGGATGAAATAGGTATGTCTGCCGGCGACGATCCATACTGCCGTGAGGCTTTTCCCTGGGAGCAGAAAAGTGACTGGGATCTGGATCTTTTGAAATTTTATAGCGAATTTTGCGCATTGAGAAACAACCATAAGGTGCTACGCACTGGAGATTTTAAGACCCTGTATGCGGCCGGCCGCCAGTGGGTGTTTCGCCGAAAACTTGCCAATCAGGCAGCCTTTGTCGGGTTTAACACGGCTGATGCCGAGGCCATATTTCAGTTTTATACTGACATGGTGCTGGGTGCCGATATGAAGGTCCTGTGGCCGGCAGAAGGGTGTAGGATTGTCAACCATGCTGCATCACAAATCACTGTACGTGTGCAGGCACGTACGCCTTTTTTAATAATGGGGTAACCTAAAGAAGAACGACGAAAACGGACTACCAAATTTAAATGACAGCTTAGTACTATGGAAAACAATCCAGAAGTGCGCATGAAGGAGATTAAAGATTCAGGGAGCGGTCAGATTTTTAGTTCACCCGCGCTCGAACGGCTATCAAAAGCTTCTCCCTTTGTATCTGTAGGAGTCTACCTGCTCATCATTGCCGGTCTCTTGATGTGGGCATACGCTGCGCGTGTAACGAGCAACGCATGGACCGGGCTTGCTCTTTTTGTTGGGGCATACTTCAGTTGGACGCTATTCGAGTATCTTTTTCATCGCTTTGTAAACCATCTCGATACATTCTTTCCGGATTCAGAAGCCGTACGCAAATTTGACTATGCGATTCACGGCATTCATCACGAATTTCCCCGCGATACAAAACGCCTGATCATGCCCCCTTTACCCGGCACGCTGATCATTCTTGTATTGCTTGGATTGTTCTGGCTAGCTATGGGGGCGTACGTCCTCGTGTTTATGCCAGGCTTCCTTTTAGGATACCTGTCTTACGCTTTTATTCACTATGCTACCCATGCCTGGAAGCCGCCCAAAGCGCGTTTCTTAAAGGCTTTGTGGCGGCATCATGCGCTACATCACTATAAACACCCGGATAAAGCGTTTGGTGTATCGACGCCCATTTGGGACTACGTTTTTCGCACCATGCCGCCTGACCGAAAAAAAGGTACCTCATAATGTATCATCCCCCCAAAGTAGAAGCCCGGCAATGGAAGCCCCTGCTGGTCTGTTTTAGTTATACCCTGGTTATGCTTTGTCTAGCTGCTCCTGTTGCAGCCCAGGAAACAGAGCGGCCTCTGCGAATTATCGCGTTCGGTGCCCATCCTGATGATTGTGAAATCAAAGCATCCGGTGTAGCGCGAATGTGGGCGTCTCGAGGACATGCCGTCAAATTTGTTTCAGTTACAAATGGCGATATCGGACACTTTGAGATGGCGGGCGGGGAGCTTGCGCGCCGGCGGACCCGCGAAGTTGAAGCCTGCGCAGAATTGCTGGGCATCGAAACGGAAGTACTCGACAATCACGACGGAGAGCTTATGCCGACGCTGGAGAACAGGAAGAAAATTGCGCGGCTCATCCGCGAATGGCAGGCTGATATTGTACTTGCACCCCGCGCCAATGATTACCATCCGGATCATCGCTATACCGCGATTCTTGTCCAGGATGCTTCGTTTATGGTGACGGTACCGTTTTTTACACCAGATACGCCGCGGGTTGAGAAAAATCCTGTGTTCATGTACTACTACGACAGATTTAAAAAACCGTATCCGTTTGAACCTACCATTGCTGTGGGGATCGACGAGGAATCTGCACCCAAGTACGAATGTATGGCAGAACTGCGCTCGCAATTCAGTGAGTGGAATGCCTGGCTAGACGGGTATGACCACGAGGTGCCAGCAGATGAAGCCGGCCGGCGCGAATACATCGCAGGGCGGTTTCAGGCAAGAGATATCTTCATCGCTGACACCTACCGGGACCTTCTGAAAACATACTATGGAGACGAACGTGGCGAATCCTTCAAATATGCTGAAGTTTTTGAGCTCTCCGAATATGGCAGCCAGCCTTCAAGAGAAACGCTGAAAGAGCTTTTTCCGTTTTTCGATTGAGAACAAGGTTAGTGAGAAATCAAAAAGGGGAAGCAGCCGCAATGACTGCTTCCCCTTTTCTCCTTTAAGGGCATTCCTCTACACGTTCACACGCACGCTCCGTTATCCCATTCTCGGGCGGAGATACTTTCTGCACACCACATCACTACCCATAAACATCAAATAGATAAACACGATGCCCAAACCTGAAAAGAGGTATTGACCGTTCATCCAGGAAAACACAATACCTGCTACTGTGAGCAAGGTGAGGCCCATCAGGCCGAGGACTACACAAAGGTTTGAAGCGTTAAAAACGAAACGTCTTGTTTTCGTTGTCATATTTATATCCTCCGGCCGAAAACTACGCTTTTGTACTGCCGGCAAAGCGTCGAAGTCGTACCTTCGTTGATTTCATTTATTTAAAATCCTGGCAAACTGCCGTGTGGTTGTTTGACCCCTGGTCAGAACAGGTAACACACAGCCTGTGCAAGGCCTTTAACTGAATACTTACGTATCCTTGTATCGTCCGGAAATCGAACAAAAAAAGGTAAATCTGAAACCGCAGGAGACTTACCCATTTCTCTTCGGACGCCACTTTTACGCCGCAAAAAAAGAATGGACCAACAGGTTTCAAGAAGAAGCGATTAAGAAAGCAGGAAGTTGGCTCTTTAATCGATCAGCATATGCTAAAGAACGACCTTTGCCCCTCTATCGTGTCCGCCTTTTTCAGGTGCGGAAAAACCATTTCTAAATCCAGAAAAAACATGCGTTAACCTGTAGATTTGTATAGCTATGGTGTTGCCGTTTCCTGTTTTTGGATGAGATTGTGTGTAGCCACTTCATTGTTCGGATGTGCGCCACTATTCAAGCTTTTTCAGGTGCGTCAAATGCCAGTTCTGACAAGAATCATCTTGCGGGGCAGGGGGCTGATTTACCTGTGTGAGATGTCGCGAACCCTTTTGCAGGAGTTTCGTGTAACATTATAGGCATAAATCCTTACTTGTAAGGAAAACAGAGGGCAATATAGTGCCTCGTGTGTACACCCATTACGCGTATACCTGAGAAAGGCATGGAATATAAAGACGACCATTTCCCATTTCGAACAGTGCTCAGTCTTGAGCCACTAATCGAGTTTTGGCAAGAAATTGAGGCTAATACAGACGGGATCAAGTCCAATCTTGCGCGTCAAATACTCGATGAGGTAGAAAAAACACCTGCATTTAGAGGTGGAATAGACGACATGTCTGTGCTGGAAAAACACGCAGACCTGCTCGACATGCTTATGTCTATCCTGTTGCCTGTAGGCACGTGCGAAACCTCGTACTCAGCTGCTATTTTGCCATGGCAACCGGAGAGTTTTTACTCTACGCCGGTCTTCGACCGAGAAAATATGATGGGGCACCTGCTCAAGTTTTTCTCTGCACAGGCTGACTTGATGTCTAAAGGTAAAACAGTTAATGCCTACCTTGGGTTGGTTGCTGAACTGTTTGGGTATGACCTCCCGGTAAAACTCCCCATGTTTTTCCCGGTAGAGAACGAGGAGACCGGTTTAACGCGCTTTTTCAAAATTGATTTTGATACGCGGTTTAGTAAAGTCAAACAGTTGGGACCGCTTCCGTCTTTTACCAAGGACGACCTGAGTGAATTGATGAACAACATCATGGATCTCGAATTGTGGAAAAAGAAGCTGCCTCCTGAACTGATTGAGTTTCATGGTTTTGCGTTACTGACTGCGGTAGAAGTGACGGAAGGACAGATCGTTTCCATGTTGAAAAACGATTTGCTCCAGAAAGATGCGCTCAATACGCCGGCTAAAATCCAGCAAATTCAGGGCAGAATTCGATCGCTTATGCGGATGCCGAAGCTCGAAGTGGGCCTGGTATCTATTGGTAGCGGTGAGTTTAACAAAATTACCAGCATCAAGCCGCTTGGCCGGAGCTTGTTGATGAAGGGCGGAGCTGCGCCCAGTTGCCCAATGTGGAATAAGTCGCTATATGCAGAGGTATGTGATGGCCGGCGTGAACCTGCCATTTTGCAGAACCTGCAGGCCTATGAAAACCGGACGGGATTTGAGCAGCATTTGATCGAACAGGGATACAATAACCTGGCCCTGGCACCGCTTTACTATGAAGATGATCTTGTAGGGATCCTTGAAATCGCTTCGCCCAATCCCAACGATCTCAATGGTTTTACGATAAACAAGTTTGAAGAGATCACGGCCCTGTTTGCGCTTGCTATTCATCGTGGTATGGAAGAGCTCGAAGATCGGGTTCAGGCGATTATTAAAGAGCAGTATACTTCAATCCATCCCGCCGTTGAATGGCGTTTTCGGGATGCCGCGCGCGACTTTATCTACCAGGAGCAAGCTGAAGCCGTTAATGCACAAGCAGATTCAATCGTCTTTAAGGATGTATACCCGCTCTATGGATTGTCCGATATCCGCGGTTCGTCTGAGGTGCGCAACCAATCCATCCAGGCAGACCTTGTCAAGCAGTTGGAACTCGCGCATGCGGTTTTAATCGAAGCGCAAAAATACCGTCCGTTGCATGTCATCGACGAAATGAGTTATCAGCTTGCTGTATATGCCGCCGATATTGAACATGAGCTCCGTTCAGGGGATGAAATAAACATCCTGAGTTTTTTGCGTGATGAAGTGGAAATGCTGTTTGATGAGCTTCAACAGTTTGGCCCTTCGGTGCATGCAGCTATTGCCACTTACCGTGAATCGCTCGATCCAGGCCTGGGTGTGCTTTATGAAAAGCGCAAAGAGTATGAGAAAAGTGTACGCTTGATCAATGATACCATTGGCAAGTACATCGACAAAAAAGAAGTAGATGCACAGAAAATGTATCCTCACTTTTTTGAGATGTACAAAACCGATGGCGTGGATTACAACTTGTATGTGGGTGCCTCCCTCGTACAGAACCGATCTTATGACCCAATTTACCTTCGTAACCTGCGGTTGTGGCAGCTGATGTTGATGTGCGGTGTGCAGTGGGAAATGGATAACCTCATTCCAACGCTTAAAGTGCCGCTGCATGTGGCGCATCTTATCCTGGTGCAAGACATGCCTTTGTCGATTCGGTTCAGGGTAGATGAGAAGAAGTTTGATGTGGATGGTGCGTACAATATTCGGTACGAGATTGTCAAAAAACGAATTGACAAAGCCCGGATTGAGGGGACACGGGAGCGCCTGACGCAACCGGGCAAAATTGCTATTGTGTATTCGCAAGATGCCGAAGCGCAGGAATATCGGCGCTATATCAAGTACATGCAGGCTTCCGGGTACTTTACCGACGAACTGGAAGATGTGGCATTGGAGAACTTGCAAGGCGTCCATGGATTGCGTGCGCTGCGCGTAACCATTCGGCAACAGGCAGCTAATACCAAAACGTTTTCTGGTCCTATTTCGGATCTTCATGCATTGCCGGTGGGAGACGGGGCGACTACAGAATCTGTATCAGTGGCAGTAGATTCTCCGGAGTCCTTGCAGTAAATTGCGCGGATTCTTGTGAACTAAAGCCGGCCCGATGCAATGGAGATGAAGCATTGGCACCCCCCTGAAGACTGGTTGCAGATCCGCACCATTGACGCCCACACGGGTGGGGAGCCTTTTCGTATTATAGTAGATGGTTTCCCTGCGTTGCCGGGAGATACGGTGTTGGCCAGGCGACGGTACGCCCGCGAGCATCTCGATACCATACGCACGATGCTCATGTTAGAGCCCCGCGGGCACCCGGATATGTACGGCTGTATCCTAACCCCGCCCGATCGCCCTGATTCTGCCCTAGGCGTGCTTTTTTTGCATAACGAAGGTTACAGTACCATGTGTGGCCATGGCATTATTGCGTTGTCCAAAGCGCTGGTTGACACAGGTCAAATACCGCGTAGCGGGCCTGATACAGAAATTCGCATTGATTCTCCAGCCGGACAAATTGTTGCCACTGCCCATAGTGTTGGTGGTACGGTCAAAAGCGTTTCTTTCTTGAATGTCCCTTCTTTTGTTGTCGCCCTTGATCAACAGGTAGACGTCCCTGGTTTGGGCCAGGTACAGTATGATTTAGCTTTTGGCGGTGCCTTTTATGCCTATGTTGATGCTGCTTCTGTTGGGGTTTCCTGCCGGCCTGAAAAGGCCCGCTATCTGATCGATAAAGGGCGTGCCATCAAAAAGGCTGTAATGAAACAGCGCACCATAACGCATCCTGTTGATGAAGACCTGGGCTTTCTGTACGGTGTTATCTTCGTTGGACCAGCTGAGCGCTCTGCGCACCACAGCCGGAATGTCTGTGTTTTTGCTGAAGGTGAAGTAGATCGGTCGCCGACCGGGACTGGCGTGAGCGGCCGACTTGCTGTACACCATGCACGCGGGGAAATAGGAATAGGGGAGTCTATAGTCATTGAAAGCATACTTGGGAGTACATTTTCCTGCCAGGTTGCCGAAGAGGTGACCTTTGGTCCGTATGCATCGATTGTACCGCGGGTTGAAGGGACTGCCCACATTACAGGCCAGCACACGTTTCTGGTAGATCCGGAAGATCCTTTGAGAGATGGGTTCTTCCTCCGTTAAAGGGACTGCCGCTGCATTGTATAATTAGCTGGATTTGCGTACCGTTATATCATTCTTGTCCTTTTGAAGCATCTCACCGGCTCCCCGTGAAGTTCAATATTTGTCTATATCTACTGTTCTGCGTGCTATGTGCCGTACTGGTTGGCTGTGCGCCAGCAAAAAAAGCAAACCCGGAAAGCCTGCCCGAAGCAGAAGCTGCTGGAGACATGCGCATGTTGTTTGATGGGCAGTCGTTTGAAGGATGGGAAGGGGTAAATGCTTTTTTTCGTATTGAAAATGAAGCCATTGTTGCCGGCACTACAACGCAACCAATTCCACAAAACGAATTTCTCTGCTCGATAGATCGTTTTTCTGATTTCCGACTCGAACTGGAAACCAGGTTGGTAGGAGATGAGACCAATGCCGGCATACAATTTCACACGGAGCGTATCCCGGGTGATAATGAGGTCATTGGATACCAGGCTGACATTGGCGCAGGTTATTGGGGGGGCATCTACGATGAGTCGCGTCGTAACAAGATGCTGGTTACAGCTGATGAAGCACTGATCGATGAAATTCTGAAGCCAGGGGCGTGGAATACCTACCTGCTAGAGGCAAAAGGGCCCAATTTTCGCATTGCCATAAATGGTGTGCAAACAGTTGCATACACGGAAGAAGATCCGGATATTCCTCTTGAAGGGCATATCTGCTTGCAAATCCATAGCGGACCACCTGGAGAGCAGTGGTACAAATCTATTGCGCTTGAAACACTGTAAACTGTGTTATGCCCAAAAGAAAAGCCGACCCCATGAAGAAGGACAAGATCTTTACCCGAAATCTGGATGGCCAGATTATTGAAATTGGAAACTGGAAAGCGCGTACATCACACGACGATGCTTTTGTGGGGATGCCTTTGTCTGACAGCGGCCTGAAGCAGTTGCGCCGGGGCAGGGAACGGGGGAAGTCGGATCGCCAGATTTTTAGCGACATCCAGAAGAGCAAGCGTGGAAACCGGCCGGCGCTGACGCTCGACGAATTGACCGTTGCCCAACTCGTCAAGATCGCAACCAACTTGCTCGAGTCTGATCTCAACTCGCTCGAGCAAATGACTAAAAGCGACCTGGTTATGATGGTGAAGCAACTCGCCAAAATGAAAAAGGTCAATATCGGGTTTGATATTGACCTTGATCTGGAATAACCATTTTGTAGCCGCTTTTTTGTGCGGCTGGATTAAATTTCTTTCAGCTTCTCCGTTTCGAGTTTCTCTACCTCGATCTTCTTGCCGTTTACAATGATTTCTACAGAAGCATCGCCGTCGCCACGTTTGATAATCAACTCCTGATCATCTGCGTCTTTCTGCATTATGATGATGCTCTCGTCGTCATCGTCGCTCTGTTCGAATCTGAATTTGTGCAACCGGCCCTTGAGCTCGCGCTCGCGCTCATGAAGCCTTTCGAGTTTTCGCTTCAATTCAAAGGCATCCCGCTTGTGTTCAAGTGCTACGTCCCACTCAATTTCACCACGCAGGGTTTCGTGATTCCACTTTTTGTGGTCCCACTGGCTGTGGCGATCTGCGCTGTCAAATTCCCAATAGAATGCATTTCCGTCTGCATCTTCGCCATCGAAGTTAGTTGTTACTTCAAATGCGTTGCCATTAATAACAATGTGACGAGCTACAATGGGGTCATCCTCAAAAAAGGAGTCAAAGTACATGTAGGTCAGGCCGCCAAAGAGGCAAAGGGCTGTGGTGCCGAGTACGGGCACAAGGCGTTGGCGCGTCCAGAACTGGCGCATGCGAACCAAAA
>JBCCIM010000061.1 GCA_039111535.1 Bacteroidota bacterium
CTTTTTACCGCACTTACGGGTTGAGACGTTAGTACGTTCACAATATCCGAGCTGAACGAATCAAGCGTGAGATATCTTTCTATCGGATCTGTAGCTGTGGCCTTGTTGGAAATGGCCGTCAGTTCTGCATGCCCGAAGCGTTTTGTGTATTCGCTGAAGATCAGTCCCAGGGAGTAGATGTCTGATTGGGTGGTAATGCTCAGTTGGTTGATTTGCTCTGGGGAGGCATATCGAGGTGTCATGTGCAAGGACGGTTGTGCACCGCTGAATGCGGAAATGCCAAAATCCATGATCACAGGAGCCTTGTCTCGAACCAGGATGTTTTCTGGTTTGAGGTCGCCATGGACGATGCCACGGGTATGGGCATATCCTACACCATCGCAAATCATTTGAAAGAACTGCAATATTTCCGGCTGCTCCCAGGTATGTATGACGTCAAAGGGTTCACCATTCACGTATTCCATGACCATGTAAGGGAAGTTACCTGGCGTTATCCCGGAATTGTAGAGCCGGCACAGGCGAGGATGCTCAAGGCCGGCGAGTAAATTTATCTCATGGGAGAACTGACTTACATTGGCAAATACCATTTTGCCAGGCTTCAGGATTTTGATCGCTACATTCCGATCAAACTGCCCATCAGCCCGCCTGGCCAAATAAATTACGCCCATGCCGCCGCGGCCGATCTCCCGGATAATCGTATAAACCCCAAGGGTGTCACCTGGTTTAAACTCTTCGCCTTCATCACCTAAAAGTGCATAGGCCGGCCGCGAAATCGGCCCGCTTTCGCAAGCCGACAAAGCCAACAGTTCTTTTACAGATTGGATGATGCTGGCATCTACCTGGAGGCCTTCGAAGTGTTGTTCACGGTTGACGGGGTCCAGGTCAAAAACGTCTTCAAATATGGCGTCGATTAGAACGCGGCGATCAACAGTAGTTGCTTTCTTCATCTTGCAATAGTTTAAGTAAGCGTGCCTTGGCCAGCGCCCATCTCCTTTTTACGGTAATAATAGAAAGGTCAGACACCTGCGCTATCTCATCATAGGTAAGCCCAGCGAAGAACCTGTATTCAACTATCTTGGCGAGGTTGGGACTTGAAGATTCCAGGATGAGCAGCGCCCGATGGACGTCCAGGATGGTCTCGTAATCTGGCTTGAGGGTGCTAATGGCTGCTGAAATAGTGACGCGTTCCAGTTTGCCGCCCCGCTTTGCGCGCTGTCGTTTTCTGGCGTAGTCAACAAGAATACGCCGCATATATATGCTGCAGATGGCAATGAAATGCGTTGGAGATTGGTAATTAGAGGCACTCCGGTTACTCATACGCTGATAGACTTCGTGTACCAAACCCGTTGCACTCAGGGTAATGTCTATTCTTTCGCCAGATAACTTTGAAGCTGCGAGTTTTTTTAGATCTGTGTAGACAGAGCAAAGATGCTCATCGATTTCGTCGTTCTTGCGGGTCATTAGATAGCGAAATATGAGCGTAGGCTTAACAATCGTGCAAATCCTGTAGCGCCTCGTGGATTGTTACGCGATGCCTACGCTGGTTTGTCTAGAACTGGCCTTGGTTTGCTTCCTCCTGATCCCCTTGCCGTTCTCCATCAAGTGAATGCATTGTATTGAACGAAGCAATGCATTGAACCGAGAAGCACAGTGCTGTCACCTAACTGTCGTTGCAGGTTCTCCCAAGTGCGTTCATCGCGGGAGCTAGCAATTTAGAATAGCATTATTTAGAAAAGCGTTGTTTCTTCCTACGCGGTATCAGTAAAGGCATAAATAGTTTAGCGGCAGTAAAGGGTTAGGCCGTTGTTCTTCCTGGCGGCCGGCTCCAGGTTAACGATCCCTAAGCATTGCCGGCCCTTTCATGCAGTGTTTGATACCAGGCTTGTTCTTTTAGCGCGGTTAAGGTTGACATTTCATTTTTGCTTAATCAAGTAACCCCTGTTAGCCATGGAGCACCTGTTGAATTGGTCGTACAGCGAAACCCTCAAATCTTTTAGTAAGAGAAATGAAAAGGGTGTCTATTTACTCGTTTACAACGGTTGGATTCCGCGTGTTGTATATGTGGGTCGGGCAATGGACGGCGGCGGATTTACCGAACAATGGTCTACCCTCAGAGCAGATCTCCGAACGGGCAACATGACCTGTTGGAAGCCAGATACAGCAGAAGATGTCTATGAGCTGATGAATAAATCCCACGCAGAAGTATTGTACTACGCCGGGCTGTCTTTACAACGAAAAGCCTGGTTTGTTGGCAATGAATGCGGCCTCGGAAAGTGGGGTGACAAATTTGACGAATATTGGAAAAACTACGTCGAAGTGTATATCGAAAATCTAGAGCTGTGGAGTTGCCCAATCTCGAATGAAACTGCAGCCATTACGCTTGAAAACCAGATTACCTGTGCGCTCGGTGCCAACTTCCAATTGGGGTACTTGAAAGATCAGCGGCGAAACTGGCTCGGCCAGATTACAGCCAATCGGAATGAATTTAAGAACCACACATTCCACTTCGAAAAACTTCCGTGCATTGAGTCTGAAGTATCAAACGTGCTTGGTGATTTGAAGGCTTTCTTGTAGCGTAATCCGTATGTGGAGAGGAAAGCCGTATCTCAACAAGCTGTTGATGTGGCTAATTGCGTCGCAACATTGAAAAGATGGATCAGGTTACAAAACGATCGATACCTGGTTACCGTTTGTAGCTACTTCTTTCACGCTCCCCGTCAATACAAACGCATCTGTATTAACCGCACCCTTTACTGCCACAATAGCATTAGCCGGCACATCCACGCCAAAAATCCCCTCGCGTTTTACCGTATCAACCAACACCGGGGTGACGACATGGATCGACAAATTCGATGTTGTACTAAAGGCGGCGCTGATGGGGACGAGATTGTAAATGGTGCGACCATTTCCAAGCGGTGTCACCCCAAACGCGGTGAATCCAAGATCTGGTGGCGCATCTGATCGTGCGCCATACTAGATCACCTCCCGGGTTTTGGTTAATGATGCGGAGTGTTTCTTCGATCAGGTCGGCAGATGCCGATGCCGATTTGATGGGTGGATGTTCGGCAAGCAGCTCACGCATGCGTTTGCGTCCGCGTGCCAGGCGCATTTTGGTAGCAGACAGGCTGCGGTCTTTTTGGATGGCTGCAATTTCTCGCAGTTTGAAGCCTGCAACTTCGTGCAGTAGCAAGGTCTCCCGTTGCTTGATATCCAGTTGGGCCAATGCTGCCAGGAGTGGCCCTTTCCAGTCGAAGTGCTCGTAGTCGTCGTACAGGCTTTCACGAACCGGGTCTACATCGCTCAACGGCAGCGCGCGGCGTACAACCCGGCGCCGGCGCTCCATCAGGAATGCGCGTTTGACGATGCGGAAGAGCCAGGGGCGAAAGCGGTTGACATCCTGCAGGGTAGCTGCTTTTTCGTAAGCAGTTGTGAGTACATCCTGCAACACATCCTCTGCAGCCGAAGCGGGGTAGGGCGCGCAGAGCAGCCGGCAATAGCGCACCACATCTTCATAGTGCGGCCGCAGGTGTGTTATTAACGCGTTGGGTGTCAAGATGCAGACGCCAGGTAAGGGTTTGACTTTTGATTACCTTAAAGATGCGTAGCTGCTAGAAAGGGTCACACGGGTTGGGCTGTTTAAGTTTGCAAGTTTAAGGTTGCAGGTATTTGGCGTACCCTAGAAGTCCACAATAATCCCGATGACTGGAATGAATGCGCCCTCATCGTCTGCGAGGAGGTCCAGCTGCCGTGGTGTCACAAACGCGCCCGTTTCAGTGCGCCGTAGTACGTATTCCGGCGCCTGGGGGGCGGCCTGTGCGAGGGCGTTTTGGAATTCCAGAAATACATCAAGCGAGAGCCGTGGGAAATTCCAGCGTCTGTCAATGCGCACATCCAGCTGACTGAATGCACCGAGTTTTTCTTCACCGAGCCGGCTGTAGTCTGGTACAATTTCCGGGTAGACGTTGCGGGTTGCTTCGAGGTCTGTGGGCACAAATGGCGTCTGGCCGGCAAAGCGGTAGCGGGCGCTTAGCTCCCAGTTGTTGGGCAGTTTGTATCCCCCGGTAAAGGAAATCAGGTGCCTGCTGTCCCACGACGAACTGATGTACGTGGACCGATCAAATCCAGTGAACTCGCTATGGTAAAATGTATACGACAAAATGCCATAGAAATTGTTGGTCAGTTTCTGCTGGAAAAGCAATTCAGCGCCATAGCTGCGGCCACGCCCTACGGTTTCGACGGCCTCGTTGCCCAATACCTCAAAATCAGCCCCAAGGTTGGCAAGTGAAACACTGTCCTGCACGGAAACCGGGTAGTTGTCGTAAACCTTCAGGAAGCCTTCGAGGCTTACGCTGGACGCAGGACTGAAGAAGTACTCCAGTCCCAATACAAAGTGATCGCTCTGTGTGTATTTGACGTCTTTGTTGACAAGCTGATCAGCAGCGCGAAAGCCAAGGATGGTATAGGGGGGCAATTTGAAATACCGTCCCAGTGTCATGTTGAGCTTCCAGTCCGCAGTGAATGCATACGACGTACTCAGGCGTGGGGAGAACGTGTCGAGCAGGCTGTTGCCTTCGGTATAGCTGTCGCCATCCATACGCAAGCCCATCGAGATGTCAAGCCTGTTGTTCAGGAAAGACCGCGTCGCATTAGCGTGGACGCCGTATTTTACAAAGTCGATTTCGGTTTCATAGGAAAAACCCTGATTGAGGTCGGTTGTGGTGTTTTCGTAGCGGCTCAATTGCGTGTTGAAGCCGCCCAACAACTTCCAGTCGCCGGCAAAGTAAGTGAGGCTGTATCGTAGCTTCGTTTCGATTTCGCGCGCATCATTGTTGAAAAATAGGCCAGTTTGTGTGGCGTTATCTTCAAATCTCGAGAAATCGTTGATGAGCAAGTTGTTGCTCAGCGTGGTTTGCATGAACCCGGGTGCATCGCGCAGCCGGCGCTTCCAGGAAATTCCAATGGTATTCGTTTGCTGTTCGATAAACGGCGCCTGATCGAGCGAGGCCTGCTCAGAAGCTTCCAGGTCGTCGCTTGATGCTACAGCAAAGTCATCAATCGATCCCAGTCCGATGAGATTAATGGTGTTATAGTCATCAATTTTATGTGTGATCTTGTACTGATAGTCCCAGTAATCCGGCCGTATGGGCAGGCCGATCAGTTCGAATAAAAACCGCAGGTAACTGCGGCGCACGGAGGCCATAAAGCTTGTGTTGCTTGCAACATTGGATCCTTTGAATAAGGGGCCATCGAGGGTGAGCGCTACGTCGCTTGCGCTTAGTCGAAAGTTACTGCTGAAACTGCGCCGGTTGCCTGCGCGCTGGTCAAACTGTAAAACCCCTGAAAGCGCGTTGTCGTACTGTGCACCAAAGGCCGACGTGGCAAGTGTGACTTCGTCGATAAAGGCTACATTGAGCATGCCCACCGGACCACCGCCGCTGCCCTGTGTGCTAAAATGGTTGATGTTTGGTATTTCGACGCCATCCAGATAGTAGACCGACTCGTTGGGCGCGCCTCCGCGGATGATGAGGTCATTGCGAAAGCCACCAGTGGAAGGGGAGATGCCGGGCAGGGTCTGCGCTACCTGAACCACATCGTTATTACCACCCGGATAGGTGGCAATTTCGACCGCCGTAAGCGTCTGTGTAGAAAGGGGAGCTTCGCGGGCACGGGTGATGACGTTGGGATCAGGACGCACTTCGACGCCTTCCAGTTCAATAGCTGTTTCTGAAAGGGTGAAGTTGTACAGCTGATTCCCTACAGACTTCACCTGTATGTTGAACTTCGTTTGCGATTCAAAACCCACGAAGCTTGCTATCAGGTTGTAGGTGCCCGGGGTGACACCCGTAATTGTATAGTATCCCTCCAAATCGGTTGTTGAACCAATCGTGGTGCCTTCCAGGAAAACTGTAGCCCCCGTTAGCGGGGCGCCGGTTTCGTCTATGACGTTGCCGGAAATGACAACAGTTACCTGGGAGAAAACGGGGACCGGCTGCAACCAAAACAATGCAGCGGCCAAGCAATACAGCGCAAAACGGTGGTTCAAGAATATGTACTTTTTAATGTGATTTATTCCAGCAACAAGTACACAGAAGCCGGCTGTTATACCTCACCATTGGCTACTGTATCGAATCAGGACTGTTGCCGGAAAAAAAGCAGACCAATGCTTGCAACCACAAGTTCAATGATGGTTGCAGCAACAATTCCGCTGGCGGGAATGCCATCCAGTAAAAAGCCCACAAGGCGAGCCAATCCGAAGGTGCCGTATACGAGGATTGTTAAGTCTACAGCCTGGCTGCGCAGTTTAGTGCGGAAAGCGCCGGCAAGAATGATTAGGGCGCTACCCAATAGCAGGCCACCCGGTGCGCGTAATTCAGATAGCAGGTTTGGATCTGCACCCAAAAAAATGCCATTGCTGGCGTGAAAGGCATGGGGCGTAAAGAGGATGCCAATGCCAATGGCCAGTAACAATACGCCGGCTACAAAAAGGAAAATGGCGGTTGAACGCGTGGTTGAAACAACGGGGTTAGCGTCTATAAGAGAATTAGTTTGCATTGTGATATTGAGGTTTGATTGTGATTTCCCTCAATATCGCTGGCATCGCAGGGATATTTCTTGGTAGGGCGCGCCAACTTTTTGACCCTTTGCGCCAAAATGGTTTGGATGGGCATGAGGTGTCAGTTTATCTCAACGCTACTTGCACTTCACGATGCTCCTCTTGCAATGCCTCCAGGGAGAATTCCCAGGCATTGTCGTCGCCGGCCTGTTGATCAAAGATCTTTTCCATAATTGCGAGGCTCTGGTCGTAGTTGTTAAGCGCGCGGGTGAGATAGGTCGTACGGATTTCAAGGGAGGGTTCTTGTGCAGCTTTTGCTTTGTAGGTACGCGCCAGCCAGCCATAATTGAACCCCTGGTTGCCCCAGAGAACGCCTTTGATCGGATTGCCTTCCACCACGGGCACCATGTATTCAATCGCATCTGTACAGGTTTCAGCTGCCTGGTCCACTTGTTCATTTAGCAGATACGCCCGACACAAAATCCGATAGGTTGTGCTCAATGAATTAGCTGCCTCCTGATTTTCTGCATCTTGCAGATATAATTTATGCCGCATTACAACAGTGCTTGCAAAGTAGGGGATGGCCTGCTGGTATGCGCCGCGTTCAAAATGCCAAAACCCCAGCGCGCTATTGCCGAAAGCCAGGGCCATATGGGCTTTCTGATTGGTGGAGTCTGTAGCGATCATTTCTTTGGCGTGCATCAAAGATGCTTCGTATGCAGCACGCGCACGCTCAAAATCGTCCAATGCAAGATAAATCTGGCCAAGAAAATAATGCACGGTGTGCTCACCATATTGTACCCTTGGGTTGGTTGGATACCGCTGTGCCAACGCTGCCAGATGGGGCTGGGCTTTTCGTTCTAATAATTGGGCAGCAGCTTGGTATTGGGCGGTGAATTTGAGGCCATCCGTTTGGTACCAGTAATTGCGCCAGCGCTGCAGTTGTAGATCCAGATGATCGGGATGCGCCGGCGCAATCCGCTCCAAAACCTGCATGGCCTCTCGTAAATGCACAAGTCCTTCGGCTCTGCGCCCACCCCAGATCAGCCACCAACCCAGTTCACTTTGGATCCGAGCTTTGTCATACTGGGTGTTGATCGTCGGGTCAGATGCACGCTGCATTACCATAATGCGCAGTGCATCCTGCGATTGCTTGATCGCAAGGTTGTTATCACCTGTCCACGACTCCAGCACGGCCATATGACCAAGGCTAACAGCAAGGGCATGTTGCAAGGCGGCATCAGTTGAGTCTGCTAGCCACAGTTGCTGGCGGATTTTGTACGCTTTCTGGTAACTCTTTTTTGCCGCAGAAAGCAACCCGAGGTTTGAGTAGTGGGGATCCCCCTGTAGCCTTGCCAGCTGGTCGTAGGCATTGGCCATTTCGAGTTGGAGGGCCTGGTGGCGGGGCATTTCCTGTTGCAGGCTGTCGAGGAATACCACGGCAGTAGCGACCAGCTGTTCTCTTGCTTTTGTGGCTCCTGGCAAGTCCCGGATCGCATCGTCAATATCCGACAAAAGCGAAGCGGTCAACATGCGAATTTGGTGGGAGCGACGGTCGACCTGTCGGGATTGTAATCCTGTTGAAATAACACCACCCAGTAGCGTTAGTGCAATCAGGAAACTGGCGATTGCGCCCGTTCGGTGCCGGCGGATAAACTTGTTGAAGCGGTATGGCAGGGAAACGGGCCGTGCTTTAACGGGCAGGTGGTTCAAATGTCGCTGGATGTCGCCTGCCATGTCTGAGACAGTGCGATACCTTCTGCCTGGTTCTTTGCGCAGCGCTTTCATCACAATGGTGTCCAGGTCTCCTTGCAGCCGGCGGCGGAAACGGTCATTGTCAACAACCTCGCTGGGGCGTTTCGGAATTGCCTTGTGCACAACTTCTTCGATTTCGGCTGCCGACTTGCCCTGCACTTCATAAGGGCGCGTCCCAGTCAGGACTTTGTAGAGCAGGACCCCCAGGGCATACACGTCTGAGGTTGTAGCAATGGGGGCGCCACGCAACTGCTCCGGACTTGCATACTCCGGTGTAAGCAGGTATTGGCCTGTGCGCGTGATCGGGATGGCTGCGGATTCGACGGGATGAAGGAGTTTGGCAATCCCAAAGTCTAATAGTTTTGCTTTTGGTCCGTTGCTGGTTTCTTCAACGAGAATATTGGAAGGTTTAAGATCGCGATGCAGCACCAGGTTTTCGTGGGCGTACTGTACTGCCTGACATACCTGTATAAAAAGTTGTAAGCGTGCATCAACGGATAAGGTATGCGCATTGCAGTATTGATCGATGGGTACCCCCTCAACGTATTCCATGACGAGGTAGGGGCGTTGGCCAGTACTGCTGAGGGCGTCGGGCGCGAAGCCGGCGTCAATCAGTCGGGCTATTCCCGGGTGGTTCAGATGTCTTAGGATGTGCTGCTCCTGTTCAAACCGGGAGACGAGCCGCTGTTGGTCGAGCAGTTTTAGCGCCAGCGGTTTTGCCAGTGCGCCATCTTCCTGCTCCACCAGAAATACAGTACCCATACCGCCCTGTCCGAGTCGGTCCAGCAATCGGTAGACGCCAATGGATACCGGCATTTCCTCTGTATAAAACGCTGTAAATACGGTTTCCAGCGTGATCGGCGTATCGAGGAAGGGACTAGTATCTGCTTCACTTTGCAAGAGCGACTGCACTTCCTCAAGCATAGCTGTATCGCCCTGACAGGTTTCTTCGAGGTAAGCGCCCCTTGCTTCTTCATGCAATGCAAGCGCCGTCTCAAACGTCTCACGGATATGTGCCCAGCGCTCAGGCGTCATGAGAACGATCGGTGGAATTGTCAGCTGTCAGTTCGCGCCGCAGCCAGGTACGCGCGGTACGCCAATCCCGTTTTACGGTGGCAGATGAAATTTCTAACGCTGTGGCGGTTTCTTCAACAGTCATCCCGCCGAAGTACCGGCATTCCACGACGCGACAGAGGCGTTGGTCGAGCACTTCAAGCCGGCCCATGGCCTGGTCCAGTGCCAACAACTCGTCAACTGGCTGATCAGCCAGCACGGCACCGGCTTCGAGTGATACGTTGGGCATTCCTCCACCTCGCTTGACGCTGTTTCTGCGGCGGGCATACCAGATCAGCAGCCTGCGCATCACGCGGGAAGCTATGGCAAAAAAGTGTGTGCGGTTGTTGATGGCAACCGGGTCACCGCCGGCAAGGTTGAGATAGGCTTCATGGACGAGATCGGTGGTGTTCAGGGTATGATCTTGCCGTTCTCGATTGAGGTGTTTATGCGCGAGCCGGCGGAGTTCATCGTACACGCTGGGCATAAGCGCATCCAGCGCTTGCTCATCTCCCTGCCGCCAGGCGACCAATAACCGGGTTACTTCACCATCACCCATGTGTTACACGATCAAATTTACTGATAATACCCAAGGTAAAAAATAAATCTTGGGAATCGATGATCCCTTTTGCAAAAGCATTGCACATCTACCGGAGGGCATGGGCTAAAAACTTTTAGTGGAGCACTTTGCTCCCAAAGCCCGCTGTCAGAACAATTCTTAGCTAGATTCTGGAGACATCATGAACAAAGTATTGCTAACCGCGATTTTGGCGATTATTGCTTTTTGCTCGCCGGCGTATGCACAAATCTCTTTCACTGAAACGGATTTTCAACCTGTGATCGGACAGGTTCGAAATACAGAAACGTTTACTGCTTCACCCACGCCTTTTCTCGGGGAATCGAATGCTATTCAAGCACTTGCGGCGCAAGTCGGAGCCAATCAGGTATACGACTTGACACCTTTTACGTACGACCTACCAGACGCGGCAACCACGGAGGTGCTGGCTTTTAGTCCAGCCGGTCCAGGGGGGAATGTCGCTGCATATGCTGGCGCTGATTACATTGAGTTTGCCGCCATGGCATCAAATCCGAGTTTCCCGGCTGATGGCTACGGCTTCTACAGCGTGACCAGTAGCGCGCTTAATTTTCATGGTACGCTTGTCACCGGCTTTACGCAAATCGAAAATGTCCCACCGGAGGTGCTTTACGAATTGCCAATGACTTTTGGCGATACCTGGACGTCTACGCACACCGAGACCATCACTTCGCCCAATGGCAACTTCGTTCAGTCGGTGACCATGACCCAGACGGTTGATGGATGGGGGACCCTGGAAACGCCGGCTGGGTCTGCTGATTGCCTGCGCATCCTCGTCACCCGCGAAGTCTCAACAAACGGTATGGTCATCGCCACCGACGAATCTATCGATTTCATCACTAAAGACGGATTAACAGCACATATGGGTTTTGATGATGCTTTTCAAATCTGGGGTTCAGTGAGCTATACCGTGGAGTCGCTTGCCGGCGGGGGCGGCGAAGACGATGGCGTACTGTTTGTAGTAGATGATGCCTCTTCACTGAGCGCTTCAGATCAGGAGGCCCATGATCGGATGACGGCTATGGGATTGATGGTTGATGTTATGGATGACAACGCCGTTACCACAGATGATGGGGTAGGGCGGGACCTGGTTGTTGTCTCTGCTTCGATTGACCCGCAGGCATTTTCTGCTGATTGGCGTGAGGCCGCAGTTCCGTTGCTTACCTGGGAAGCTGCTTTGTATCCCGCGCTAGGTTTTACCGGAAGCCAAGCCGGCACTGATTATGGGGCAACAGCATCCGGCCAGCAACTCTGGCTTGACAATGTTGGTCATCCGATTGCTTTTGGTGCAACAGGAGCAATCGAAGTTTACAGCGCAGGCACAACCATGACTTTTGGTGTGCCGTCGGATCAGGCAGTAATAGTTGGCAGATTCGAGGATGGCGGAGGTTTGCCTGTATTGTTTGCGTATGAGCAAGGTACTGCCATGGTTGCAAGTACGGCACCTGCGCGTCGGGCCGGCTTTTTCTTTGTTGAAGAGGGAGGTGCGCAAGCAGCTATAGACGGGCTGACGTTGTTCAACAACACGGTTTTGTGGCTTCTGGGGCGTGAAGGGGAAATAGCAGATGCCGTGTCGAACGAGGCGATTGATAAAAGCACTGCTGGACGAGTTGGACCAAATTACCCCAATCCTTTCAGCGGTGAGACCTGGATTCCGATTGATCTTTCCAGTCCTACCCAGCTCGTATTGGAGGTGTTTGATATGCTAGGCCGGCGGGTTGCACAGGTGGCAAATGCCACATATCCGGCGGGCGAGCATCGCATCCGATTTGAGCGAGATACGCTGCCAGCCGGCCTGTATTTTTATCGTCTTCAGTTGGGGGAGAGCGCCTATAGTGGTGCCATGACAATGCTTGAGTAGGTGCACCACGACCTAGATTGAGTAAAAAAGGGCAGCATCTCTATCCGAGATGCTGCCCTTTTTACGCTAGTGGGTCAAGTATCGGATTAATTGCCACCGTGATAGGCGCGAGATATTTCGTAACTATCTTCAAACCAGTTCCAGAGGATGACTTGACCGTCTTTCACTTTCACGCGGAGCGCCCAGGTGAATTCTTTGGTTTTTTGGTTGGACTTGGTGGCGAGGCCAACCATGGTGCCAAAGAAAGCTGCTGTATCGCCACCTGAAATGGCGTCTTCGGTCTTCCAGTCGAGCGTCTTCAGATTTTCACCAAAGAGCGGCATAAACTCTTCCAGGATGACGGTCTTGCCCACCCAATTGCCGATCCAGGGCAAGCTTGCGTCACCTTCGTTGTGCCAAACCATGTCGTCGTGCATCAGCCCCATCATGGTTTCCATGTCGCCTTTACCCATAGATTCCATAAAGCCCATGGCTACGTTCATGGTTTGATCTGCTTCGCTCACTGGCGGTGTGGCCGGCTTCAGTTGCTGCATGGCTGTTACCCAGTCTTCCACGTGATGCGTGCTTACAAACTGGCCGTCTTTCATGGTGTGCATGTCTATGGTCAAGATCTTGAAAGACTTGCTACCATCAGTAGGGACGCCCATAAAGTCGCCGTTTGGAGAACCCGTCGCTATACTTCTGACGATGTATACATCTCCTTCATTAACGATCTGCTGGGGCTCCCATTTCAGGTCGGGGATGATTTTCCAGAAAAACTCCAACTGTCCCATCAATTGTTCGCCGCCTTTCGAGTCGACGGAGCTGGAGGATTTGTAGCCTTCAGCTAAAACTGGTGTTAATACGGCAGTAGGGCGCGTTTCGTTATTTACGGTCAGCGCTTTCTCGTAAAAGGCCATGATCGAAGCTTTGTTTTTGATAACCTCAGCTTCACGAGCGTTTTGTTGTTCTACCACCATTTTGTCGGTTGTATGGCATCCCGTCAGGACAATCGCTACCAGGAGTAGGCAAGGCAGCAGGCGGGCACGCGTGTTTTTAATATTGAGCATGGTACTGTTTGTTTGGAATTCGAGTGGTTTTGGCCATCGCACCTGTTGATGTAATAGCCATCGATAGCTTACCATGCAGGGCAACCAAGCGAAAGGTAGTGATGTGGAAAAAGCAGTACGGTTGGGAAGGTGGTGGAATAAAAGCGTTGTTTTGTTAGATAAAGGCAGTATGAATTGGCCGTCGCTTGATGAGTAGGCCTGTGCTTTTTGTCTACGTCTGCTGTTTTTTATCGTCCTCTCCCTTTCGTCATCCCGAACTTGATCCGGGGTCCACAGGAATGACAATGCACACGGGCCTGATCGCCATCCGGGTGGATGCCCAATCGAGTTGGGCATGACGGAAAAGACTTGTGGCGAAAAGTAGCCCGACGCAGGGATGACTTCGTGCTAAATCGAGCGGCGTACTGCTGTACGGAAAGCGGATGGGGTTTGCGCTTGCCGGCGTTTAAAAAATTTGTTCAGGTTAGACGGGTCCTCGAAACCAAGCTTGTATGCAATCTCCTTAACCGACAGTTTCGAGTGGGCCAGTTGTCGTTTTATCTCCAGGAGCAGCCGGCGGTCTATGACGTCTTTGGGGGTGTGATCCAGGTGTTTCTTTGTAAGTGCGCCCAGCGACTTCGTAGATATATTGAGTACCTCTGCGTAAGCAATGGCTGTCCAATGATCCGTGTAATGCTGTTCGAGCAACTTACTGAATTCGATGAGCAGCGGCGGGCATGTCAGGCGCTGGTCATCAGCATTAGAAAGCTGGCCGAATCGCGCTGTCTTATGGATGATAATGCCTAATTGATGGCATACAATCGGCAGCCATTCGGAGTCGTTGGGGCCCTGGTATTCTTCAATAAGCCGGCTGATGTCAGGTTGCAAGGCTTGCGCATCTTGCAAGCGATAAGCTGACGAATTGATAGGGTCAAATAAAAAAGAAGCAATCGCCGTATCAAAATTCAGCAGGGCGCGCTGTAATACAGCTTCCTGGAAGACAATGAGATGGCCGTCAAACGTTTGTTGTGACGAAAACTGGTGGACCTGGTTTTTACCGATGATGATAAGCGTATCGGGTGCGACATCGTACGGTATAAAGTCGATGAGGTGCTGGCCTTTACCCTCGGTGACATACATCAAGACAAAAAAATCGAGCCGCTGGGGGAAAGACTGTGTGGCAAAACGGGCCTGGTGTCTTTGGTAGCGTTCATCGATTGTAATGATGTCAATTCCGTAGGGTCTATCCTCGGAGTGCCTGAATTTAAGGTCTACAATATCGCGTTTCATTGGAGCCGGCACGCTGAACTATCAAAATCCGGGTTGCCGCGTAAGCGGCGTACCCAAAATAAGATATCTCCGCTGTTTGTCCAGCGGCATGATGCAGCAGTGAAGTGCTGGATCAATGTGAAGGGGAAAGGTGGGGCTGATAGACAGCACTTTCTGCATGGGGTAAGGTAAACCAAAAGGTAGCGCCATTGCCGTGGGTGCTTTCTACGCCAACCTCGCCGCCATGGGCGTTAACAAGCTGTTTTACAATAAAAAGCCCCAGCCCGCTCGAATGCTCACCGCCGGTTGGTTTTGCACTGAGCTGTTGCATCTTGCCAAACACTTTTTGCTGGTCGTCTGTAGTCAACCCGGGCCCTTCGTCCCGTACAGCTACGCGGGTAACAGTTGAGTCCTCCAGATCCAACTGGGTTACTTCAATCCATACGTTAGCCCCCGAAGGGCTGTATTTTACAGCGTTGGATACGTAGTTATCCAAGACCCGTTGGATGGCGAGGGCATCAACGTTTACCGTAATCGATTCTTTGGCTACGTAATGGAGGTTGATGCCTTTGTTGCCGGCCTGCTTCATATTCCAGCGCACAACGGTTGTCACAAGGTCGCTGAGCGCTGTCTTTTCTAAACGTAACACGGGGGCTTCTCCCTGGCGGTGTTTATCCAGCAGGGCAATGATAATTTCGAGCATCCGCTCTGCTTCTTCTTTCAGGAGCGGGATGTTGTCTATTGTGCTTTCATAGGTGGCCTGAACGCCGGCTTCGATGTCTTGTATGATCATCTCAGCAAGACCAATAATACCGCCCAGCGGGTTCTTGAGATCGTGGGCTGTAATGCTCAAAATCTCTTTATTGGCAGCCAGCGCCTGCCGCAGCTTTGCTGTACGATTTTCTAGCGCAGTATTGGTTTGCTTGAGATCGGTATTGATTTGTTGTACTTCGTGGTAGGCATCCTCCAACGTAGCGTTCTGGGCTCTTATTTCTTCTGTTTGCTCTGCTACCAATTGGTTCAGGTATGCATTACGTGCCTTCAATCGTTGGGTTTGCAGCCTGTTGATTAACCAGATTGAAAGGCCAAGCGAACCCAGGCTAAGCAAGATCCAGAGTGCGTATGCCCATTGCGCACGGTACCAGGGTGGGAGAACCTTGAACGGAAAACTGGCTTTGTCACTGACAATGCCTACCGCGTTTTTGGCCTGTACATTAAACGTATACGATCCTTCCGGGAGGTTAGTGTATTCTTTGAAAGGCTCTGGCATCCAGTTACTCCAGCCCTGATCTGACCCCTGTAACCATACCCGGTAACGCACACGCTCTGGTTGATCATAGATTTGTGCAGCGTAGGAGAATCGGATGGCATTTTCCTGGTACGCGAAGATGTGATTTGTCCAATTAGAAACGAGTCCATTAAAGACCACGGAGTCGCTGCGTAGCGCAGACACTTCGCTTAGGAAAAGCGTAGGTTTTTGGTGCTGCGTGGCCATGCCGGCTTCATTGATTCGAACAACGCCCCTCAAATGTCCCAACCACACCGTGCCTGATGGTTCTTTGTTGTAGGTCCCTGCTTCAATGGCTTCGATACGTTCCGGTGCTGTATGCGCAGAAATTTGCAAATTCCCTGCTTCAGTTCCACGCACAACCCGGACCTGATCGTCTATCACTAACCATGCATTGCCATCACGATCCTGTCCCCAGTATTGGGCCTCCTGGTTGCCAGCTTGAACTTCTTTCTCAAAGTGGGGTTGGGCTGGGTTCTTGATGCCAAAGAGACCGTGTGGTGAGGCTGTGTAGAAGGTGTCGTCAATAAAGAAAAACTCCTGGACCCTGCCGTCGAGCTTGTCAAAATCGTGGTACAGATCCTCTTGCCAGGCTTCATCCTCAGGGGATACGTCAATGTGGTAAATCTGGGCTTCGTCCGATACAACCCATAAGCGGGTGCTGCCTCGCGTTTGACTTGTGGGGTCGACGGTAATGCGATGCATTCGGGGGGTAATTTGTTGCGTGTGGGTCGCTACGATCTTGTTACTTTCGAGCTTATAGTGGGCAATTTCGCTTTGGCCGGCTACAAAGAAACGCGTTGGATCGAACGGATCGCGGAGGATTTTCCAGGGATAAAAATTAGGTTCAGCCAGTATGGTAGCGATAGAGGCGCGTTCGGGGCGTTTTTCAACGCTTACAACGCCGTACAGACAGGCGGCTATCAGTTGGTCATTGACAACTTCCATGTCATAACAGCCATCGAGGGTATCGCTGCCCTGAACGACCCTGAAACGCGCCGTATTGTAAGCATCTCCAGGAATCAACTCATAGATGCCGGCAAAGCTAGAGGCAAACACGCTGCCGCGCCATCTCAATACCTGCGTGACGTGTCCAGATAGCCCTTCGTTCCAACTGAAAGTAGACCAATTACTTGTGGTTTCGAGCCGGACTACGCCGTCGCGCGAAGCCATCCACAAAGCAGATTCCCTATCTGCGTAAATATCGAGTATATCGTCATAAATAAGGGCGTTGTTCGTGTCGAAATACCGCAACAGCTGTAGCTGTGCATTCAACAGCGCAATCCCTTTGCCTTCAAAACGGATCACTATTTTTCCATCAGCAAGCCTACGTAACTGTCCGGCTTTTTCCATAAAAGGTGCATCCGTGGGCTGCGCTTCACACGTATAGCTGGAAGTACTGGAAGACGACGTTATGTTACATCGAAACAGGCCGTTACTGGAAAGCACAAGGAACTGATCTGGACCAAAAGAAATGATGTCCAGGATGTTTGTCAAAGGGTTCCCTTGTGGTAGGAGTTCAGCCAGCGTATCCTGGGCATCCAATGTGAAGAGCTGTTCGCCGGTGTATGTTAAAATTGATTCGCCCAATGGGAGGACACCGCGGACCAACCGCTTGGTTTTCCATACGTTTATGGTGTCATGTTGCAAGCGTAACAGCTTGGATCCAGTCAGGAAGAAAACACTTTCACCGATGGTGTACACCGAGTGGACATAAACAAATTCGTTGTAGTCTTCTGGTATTTTATCTACAAGCGAATGGTACTGCGGTGAGCCGGTTGAATCAGCGCCTAGGTAGCCTATTTCTTTGTATCCGCCAATATATACGGTGTTATTTTGGTCTATCGCAATCGCTCGAGCCATGGACCCTGGAAGAAGAACACGTTTCCAGGAGGATCCGTCATGGATGAGCAAACCGTCTGTGTTACCGACATAGATAATGCCCTGGTCGTCTTGTGAAATACTCCAGTTTTCCGAAGAAGCGCCGTACTTGGTGGTATCAAAAAAACGAAAAGGCAGCCGGCCCACTTCAGCCCAGCTATCTGCTTGCTGGGCTGAGGTTTCGGGCACACCAATCAGCATTATTGCGAATAAGACGTACAGGTAACAACAGGTTACGCGTCTCAGATTTAAGCTAAACCACATGGAGATCCAAACAATTGCGTACAGTCTGGGAATCGACTAAAGAAGCGATATAGTTAGGCTAGATAATGCAGCAGGTAAAAAGAAGGTACGGCCTTTTTTAAGGCTTGCGTAATCTAAATGGCTACTAAAGAGCAATCCAATAAACAGTAATCTACGTATCCCATCTTCCCTGATAGACGATGGCTGATTTGTGGGCGCTGGTTGTGCAATTGAGGTAACGTTGCCGGTTGGCGTGATTACACCTGAAACATCCCGTCTTCGTAAATCACCTGTTCAGAGCCATCAGCCAACACTGCGGTTACAGTCCGGTCTGCGGTGGACATAATGTCGGTATGCACAACCGAGTCGTTGAGGCCGAGACGCTTCCAGTCTTCTTTGGTGAGGGTGTTGGGGTCGCCGGCGTAGGCATCTTTGTACGCCATGCCTACTGCGATGTGTGTATTGCCAAATTCACCGCCCACATTTTCGTCATACAACGTATTTGCCATAAACCGCGTGATCCGGGAGTGGCGTTTGTCTGTAAGCGAAAATTCACCCACTTTGTCGGCGTCTTTCGTGGCAATCATCTCCTTCAATACAGCCTCGTTTCTTGTTGCCTTGCTGTTGACCACCAGCCCATCTTTAAATTCCAGCTCAATGCCTTCGATCAGATTGCCATAGCGGTACAGGGGCTGATTGAAGCGGATCCAGCCTTCGGTGCCCCGCCAATCAGGAGAGGTGAAGATTTCGTAGCTGGGGATATTTTGTCCGGTTGCAGCCAGCCACTTGCGCTGCTCACCGATGGAAATCCACAGGTCTGCATCTTCGCTTTTGACGTGCACTTTGCGGATATCGAGCGCATTGAGGCGGTCTTTTACGGCGTGGATTTCTTGTTGAAGATTTTTCCACGTGCTTACCGGGTCCTCTTCCCGCAAATAGCAGGCATCAATGATTTGCTCCCAGTAGGTCTCAAGCGACAAGCCGGCTTCTTTGGCCATGCCTTCGGTCGCATACAGCGCCAAGGTCCATGAAGCCTGTTTGGCATTTACTTTTTTGAAGAAGGTCTCACGGAAGTGCGAACGCGCAATGTTGCGCTGCATAATGAGCTTCGGGTCAATACCTTTAAGGTTGTGCGGATCTTCATCACTCAGTACCGTTAGCCGGTGGTCGATGGTATCGATGAGGGTGTCGTAATACGCTCGGGGGTAGAACTCACGCTGCGCCTGGTTGGCATGCTCGAAGAAGAAGCGTTCGAGGTTTGCGTCAGCAAGGTCATCGGGCAAGTAGAGCGGCATCACATGTCCGCCGGCACGAATGACGGCTTTGTACAGCGCGGCGTACAACAATTTTGCGCTGTCTTTAGCCACAATCTGGACGACATCGCCGGGTTTGATGCCTTTGCCATTGCCGAGGGCGTAGTTAACAAGGATGTTGGCGTAATTCTGTAAGATCTGGGTTGAAGGAGTGTACGACACGCTGTTTTCGATTTGAGTCTACTGAACAAGAATGCGGCTCAAACGAATACAGGCAACGCTTGTTCAATGCCGAAGCTAATCCCTCGTATCTGGTTTGATTCGCAGAATTTTACCGTCAACTTCATCGGTTAGCAGGTACAGGTATCCCGCCGGACTCTGTGCAATTTTACGGGCGCGTATCCTGGCATCTACAAAAAGTTCTTCTGTGCTTTTGATGGTTTGCTTTTCTATCCGAAACCGCCATAAACTGCCGCCGCTCAGGCCTGGGACGAGGAGGTCGTACTGCCATGCGGGGAATTCATCTCCGGTATAAAATACAGGGCCGGTTGGAGCAACCGTATGCCGCCAAAACCATTTGGGTGGGGTGAAGGTCTCGTTTTCCAGTACAGGTGGTTGATAATTGGGTGCCCGGTATCTACCCGTTGTTTGGATTGGCCAGCCATAATTGGCGCCGGCCTGCAGCAAATTGACTTCGTCTCCCTGGATGGTGCCATGCTCGGTAAACCAGATATTACCTGAAAGCGGATGCACAGCCAGGCCCTGTACGTTTCGGATACCATACGCATATGCGCCGGGCACTACCGATTGGGAAAAGGATGGGTTGTCTGCCGGAACAGTACCATCTGGATTGAAGCGATAGATCATCCCGCGGGTATCCGCAACGTCTTGTGCGTAGGGGAGGGCCGGCTGCCTAGCTTCTGAAAAAAGGCGGTCACCAACCGTAATATACAGTTTGCCATCTTGCCCAAACGTCATGCCGCCGCCGTAATGAAACGAGCCGTCGGAATAGGGTGAAGCCAGGAGTATTTGTTTGATGTTTGTAAGGCTGTCATCCTTGAGTTGCCCGCTGATTGCTCTGGTTGTTGTACCGCCTTCACCGCTCGCTACGTAAGTAAGAAAGATGCGCTGGTTGGTCGCAAACGCGGGATCGAGGACTACATCAAGCAGCCCTTCGTTAAACGTAGTTTTGAGGCCGGCTGCTATGCCTCTGGGGTAGTGCAACGACGTAGCATCTTCAACTTTGGTAACTGTAGAATCGGTACGATCAACAGGGATGCCCTGTACAATGGCGCGCTCTCCGGTTTGGAGATTCACCCGCAGCAAGTTGCCGTCTTTCTCTGTAACCAGGGCTTCGTTATCCGAAAGAAACGCGATGCTCCAGGGACGTTTTAAATCGTCCATTACCACTTCTTTAACGGGCCTGACCTTTTCGTTTGTAGAGGCTGGTGGTTGGCATCCCCAGAAAAGCAGGGGTAAGAGCAGAACAAGTTTATACATGGTATCGATTGCAAGCAGTTTCTAGGTACAAATGTAGCTGCAATATCGCGTTTGAGGTGATCCAGTTCTTTAACAATCGTGTTTATTGAAGCGAAAAAGAGGTGTTGGTTTGATGGTACGTTTAAGAACCGTCATGCTCAGCTTGACTGAGCATCCACAGGTATGTCTGATGGTTGCAGTCTTAAGAGTGATGGCTCCTTCCATACTGATGGATGCCCAATCGGGTTGGGCATGACGAAGGATAGGACTGTGAATAATCAAGCAGTGCCGTGCTGCTTCCGGTATTGGGAAGGGGTAAGGTTAAGCCGGGACTTGAAGGCCACATTGAAAGACGTCAGGTTGCCGAAGCCGCTATCAAAAGCAATGGTTGCAATTTTATCCTGCCGGCGCTCCGGATGGACCAGCAGAGCTTCGGCATGTGCGATCCGGTGTGCGTTGACAAATTCGGAAAAGTTCTTTTGCTCAACCTCATTGATGGCCTGCGACAAGCTGCGCGGTTTAACGTCGAGCATCGCAGCCACGGTATCGAGCGACGTAGCTGGATTCAGGTAAGGCATTTCTTCCTTAAAGAGCGCTTGGACCCTGGCAACAAGCTTTTTTGATGCACCGATGTCAACTTCAGACTGCGCGTATTTTTCCAGCGCAAAGTGGTGTTTCTTCAGGAAGAGAAACGAGAACAGGTAGATTAGCAATGAAAACGCGGTTGCACCGACCAGATAGAGCGGGACGAGTCCAATAAAAATGCCGGCATAGAGCATAAGAATCAGCGTGACGCCTGCAAGGATATTCCTATACCACGCAACAAGTGCCTTGCGTGCCACATCACGAACACGGTAACACAATCGCCACGACAAGCCAAGGTAGACCGCCAGATGCAGAAGTGTTGCCGTATAGAAGCCTAGTGAAGCAACATTCCCATTGTTAGGAATCAGTGCACAGCACGCTACAAACAACAGGAAGGGGAGCAGGTGCGCGAAGTGTGCGGCATGGAAGGTACTTGCTTTGTTGAAGAGGGTCTGCCCATAAAACCACAACGCCGGCCCCACCAGCAGAAACCCAGAAATGCCCAGATTCCGTGCCCAGGGGTCGAGTGGTCCGTGGTTCAGCAATACGGCTTTGCCAATGCGGATGGTCAGACCCAATAACACCAGGCCCAGCAATACGTTCGCCTTGCGATTTCCCGTTTTAAGCGTAAACAGGTAAACCATCAAAAACAAAGCTTGCGCTATGCCCAGAAATCCAAGGACCAAAATGGCGCTAGCATCCAACACGATAGCAACTCCCGAAAGGCAAAAAAACCTTCAACCTGTAACCTTCAACGCAAACCACTAAATCCTTCGGGATTTAGTGGTTTGCCATTTTCATTCAGCACCCAGGTACCGTGGCGGAATGGGTTGGCCTTCTTTCTCCACGTCCCAGATCACAGAGTTGATAATCCATTCGCCGTCTACTTTCAAGAGCTGAAAGCTGTTCACGCCGCGCTCACCAATTTCATCGGAGCCGTTGAAGTACGAGGCATAAGCGCTCATGCGATGGGCGACATTACCGAAGTATTCCGTTTTTCCACCCAGTTCAACTTCGCTGAACGACGAAATGGCACCACGGTCGATGGCACTCTTGTAGCTTTGAATAAACAATGTGATATCAAACGCTGCGAGGCTGTCGTAACGGAAGTTGTACATCGTTGCATTTGAAGTGAAGAGGGACGCCATGGCATCATAATCCGGCGTAGACCCTTCTTCAAACGAGAGGACCGCATAAGCATTGAGAACCGCCTGGTCAATGGCCATTTCTTCTTCAGAAACAGATTCAATAGCCGGCGTAGAGCCGTCTGTTGACGTGCATGCAGAAAGGATGATAAGGAGCAGGGGGAGAAAGTAGGCAATACGTTTCACAGCCTTGTTGGGTATGGGTTAAATGGGATGAAAAAGAGTGATACGTTGAAATATACGGGTAAAGTTACCCATAAACAGGGTCATTCGCAGTGGCCAGTTCAACGCAGTTTGCGCAGCACGCTTTGGGCTGCATAATACCCATTCATGCCGTGTACGCCGCCGCCGGGTGGGGTAGAAGCTGAGCAAAGGAAGAGATGCTCATTCGGCGTACTGTATGGATTCAATCGCGGAGCCGGACGAGTAAAAAGCTGAGAAATATCCGCAGCGCCGCCGGTCACTGCACCTCCAACATAATTGGAGTTGTAGGCCTCAAACGCAGAAGCATTCATGGTGTGCTCAGCCAGAATGGTGTCTTGAAATCCAGGTGCAAATCGCTCGATCTGGTTTTTGATAACCTGCCGCACATCCCTGTCCCCTCCATTGGGTACGTGACAATAGGCCCAGCACGTATGTTTGCCATCAGGTGCGCGGGTTTCATCAAAATGGCTTTGCTGCGCAATGAGCACGTAGGGTTTGTCGCTGTATTTGCCCTCCCAGATGACAGCTTCTGAAGCCTCAATCTCCTCAAATGTCCCGCCAACGTGTACGGTAGACGCTTTGAAACAGTTTGGATCTTTCCATGGGATGGGTTCACTGAGGGCAAGGTCGATTTTGAATACGCCAGGGCCGAAGTTATAACTGCGGAGCCGCTTTACGTAGCTCGCTGGCAAATGATCTTTAGCGATAGTAGCCAACTGCCATGGATCGGTATCGAACAGATATTTCCGGGCCGGGGGCAATTGATTAAAATGCTCAATCTTTGTTGATAGCTGAAGCGAGCCGCCAGCAGCCAGATAGCAATCGCGCAGCGCATCTGCAAGGGCTTGCGAGCCGCCTTTGGGGAACGGCCAATTGACCCCGTGGCCCGAAGCGAGGAATATGAGTCCCAGCGCAGTGGTGAAAAACTTATCGAAGGGCAGAATGCTATGCGCAGCACAGCCGGCGAACAACGCTTTGGCCCGTTGTTCTTTGAAGACTTTCCGTGCGTAAATAGAAGCCGGTATCAACGCCTGGGCACCAAAAAGCGTGAACAGTAGCGGAGACGCCGGCAGGCCGAGCGGTTTCATCATGTCCTGAAACAGGTCGTCTATCCGGTCAGCAAAAGGCTGCATGATGCGCCTGTACCGCTTACTGTCTGCCCCGAGTTGATCAGCAGTATACGCAACAGACTTGGCTAGAATCACAGCAGGCTCATCGTCCAGCGGGTGCGCTACAGAGACCTGGGGAAAGACCCACTCCAGTCCGAATTTCTCCAGCTCAAGTTGCTTGAAATACGGGGAGAGGTAGCCCATGGGGTGGACCGCTGAGCAAATGTCGTGCTTGTACCCTTCAAGGGTGAGTGGTGCCGTGCGCATGCCGCCGCCCACCGTTTCACCGGCTTCAAGGAGGAGGACCGATCTGCCGGCTTTTGCCAGGACGATGCCTGCACTCAGCCCATTAGGACCAGATCCAATAATGACCGCATCATACACTTTTTTCAAGGTGCCGGCTCAATCGAGTTGTTTTGGTGATGGGTACGACGCATTGAGTGTAAGATGTAACACTTCAGCTGCATAATGTAAAGTAGTGTATTCAGAGCCTCGAGGTTAGTACCATCACACAAAGCACTTTCATTCCTGAAGTTGATGTCTATCAATACACTGTTGATTGCGCAAGATTCAACCTAACTGTTCACAAAACAAATGTCGTTCACACCATTCAGGTTACGTTTTTACAGGTGAATCCTTTCAGGTAAATCTTCTATCTATCAGGCAGGTAGTAAATATATGATACTCAAGGCTTACTCTCGAACTGGCTTGTTTAGAGATAGTCTCGCTTTATGCATTTTATTACTTCTTTTCTGTCCCTCTTCCATTGGAGCGCAACACTTGCCGGCGTCTATGTATTTCGTCTTATTAATGGCACGCAACAGACTACTAAATTGACAACGCTGCTTAGATAGTCAGTGCAGAAGAATTTCCTAGTTGTCTGCTTGTCAGGCTTTGTTTTACTACGTGTAATGCAGCTCTAATCTTGCCATCTTTGTTAAGAGTTTAAGCCTTTCAGCCGATAGCTAAGTTATTAATATGTAATGACTTAACAATAAGGACCCACTAAAAAGCGCTTCCTCTATATGGATTGTGTTAAGAGAAGCGCTTCCTGTTCTGAAGACAGGATCCACCGAGAGGAAAAGCAGTTTCCAGGTTCGTTTTATGCCGCAGGTGCAGAAGGATTTGTGTGGGGGCTCATATAGGGCATAACACAACGCCGTTTGAGACTTGGGTATGGCCCAGGTCTTTTTTATTGGACACCTTTTGGGCAACCGCTGGATAACCCTTTTCCGCGCGCGATTTGCGCGGCTTTGTATATAGATTTTAGTAAGAGGAATACGTTGAACATTAGTAAGATTTTCGGCGATCGCCGGTATGGCCTGTCTCTTCCGAGCACAAAAACCCTGAAAGAGCAGTGGTTTTCGAATGTTAGAGCGGATTTGCTTGCCGGCGTTGTTGTGGCGCTTGCACTTATCCCCGAAGCAATCGCTTTTTCCATTATCGCCGGCGTTGATCCCAAAGTTGGCCTATACGCTTCCTTTTGTATCGCTGTTGTCACCGCCTTTGTTGGTGGCCGCCCAGGCATGATCTCCGCCGCTACGGGCGCAATGGCGCTCGTGATGATCACGCTGGTAAAGGAGCATGGACTTGACTATCTACTTGCAGCCACGATCCTGACGGGCGTGATTCAAATCATCTTTGGTTTGTTTAAGCTTGGCCGTTACATGAAGTTTGTGCCGCGGGCAGTGATGATTGGGTTTGTAAACGCGTTGGCTATTCTCATTTTTATGGCGCAACTGCCGCTGTTTGTGGGCGCCGGCTGGGTTATGTACGCAATTGTTGCTGGCGGTCTGTTCATTATTTACGTATTGCCGCGTCTCACAACGGCTGTGCCGTCACCGCTGGTTGCAATCATAGGTCTCACGCTCGTTTCCCTGATGATTCCCAACGGACTTAGCCGTGTCGGAGACATGGGTATTCTACCTTCTGAGTTACCTTTCTTCAGCTTGCCGGCTGTTCCTTTTTCGCTGGAAACCTTCAAAATTATCCTGCCTGTATCGCTGGCGCTTGCCATGGTTGGACTTATTGAGTCGCTCCTTACAGCGTCGATTGTTGATGAGATGACTGATACGACAAGCGACAAAAACAAAGAGTCGCGTGGACAAGGCATCGCAAACATTGTGGCTGGCATGTTTGGCGGCATGGCCGGATGCGCCATGATTGGGCAGTCGGTCATCAACATTAAGTCTGGTGGACGCGGCCGGCTCTCGACGCTCGCTGCCGGTGTTTTCCTGCTGTTCTTCATTCTCGTGTTATCCGATTGGCTCGTCCTGATTCCAATGGGCGCACTGGTGGCCGTAATGTTCATGGTTTCGATTGGCACCTTTGACTGGTCTTCGCTCAAAACCGTGCGGGTTATGCCGGCCAGCGAAACGCTGGTGATGGTAGTTACGGTTGGGACAGTCATCTTTACCCACGATCTCGCAATCGGCGTATTCGTCGGTATTCTACTCAGCGCACTGCTGTTTGCCCGTAAGGTGGCTGAAGTGGCGTTTATGGAAGACAAGTTGAGTGAAGACGGTCGTATCCGCACCTACACGGTAAATGGCAACCTGTTT
This sequence comes from Bacteroidota bacterium, assembly GCA_039111535.1. Taxonomy (NCBI): domain Bacteria; kingdom Pseudomonadati; phylum Bacteroidota; species Bacteroidota bacterium. The sequence goes on from JBCCIM010000061.1 coordinate 25,863, forward strand.
TTTGTCACCGTTACAGGATTCATCGCGCACTTCGATTTTCTGGAAGATGTAGACGAGATCATCCTCGATCTGAGTCGTGCCCACGTTTGGGATGCTTCAGCGGTTGCTGCTATTGACAAAGCAGTGCTCAAGTTCAGAGACCGGGGAGTGAAGGCACAAGTCATTGGTCTGAATGATGCCAGCGCTTCTCTTCTGGATCGCGTCGGCATCCACGACAAGCCAGGGATGAAAATGGCGATGGGGCACTAAGATTCAAATGCTGGACACTCAGAGAATGCGCTATGCACTATCTCTGAGTTCAAAATCATCCGTTGTAGGGAAATGGGTAGCACCCGTTTGGGTAATCTTTTGCAGCGCATAGCCTTTAAAAGGATTAGGTCGAACGGTGTCTGTCCAGTTAAATACGGCCCGGCGACGGACGATGCCAGTACGCAAGTCATCCGGACAGACCAGGTCGATGCGATTGGCTTCCGGGCCCCAGGCAAACCGCGCACATTCAACAGCGCTCGCCGATTCGTCAATAGCACGTAGCAAGCCGTATGCGGCCTCAGGTTTAGGGATGATGGCTTCTTCGACGATGTCTACGTTTAATACAACCACCTGCTCTTCAAAAAGGGAGACATCTGTTTCCTGAATTTCTGTCACCCGCAAGGTAAGTTGCAATGTAATACCTGTTGTCAACGCGGCTGGCGTAGTTTCTTGCGCCAATGCATTCAGTTGGATTTGTTTAAGCTTGCCGGCCGCAAGCTCAAATTCAGCGTTCTTTGCGCCGCTATCCTGATCCGTTAAGTACAGCAAGATCGGATTGCCTCCGCCGGCTTCTATTTTTTCAACTTTCAAGAAGCCTTTGCTGACAAAATTCTGGCCCCAGTCAAATCTGAGGGACAACAAGCTATCCGGATTATACGCTTTGCGGTCTGTTGCGAAGGTTACCGTACTGCGTTCATTTTCGATTTCACCATCAGGTTTGGTCACGTTGATTTTCATGTTTCTTGTGCCCTGTGTCGCCGCTGATGACAGTCTTCTGTTGTACTCAGGATCCTCAAATTGTACATAGTAGGGCCGCAGCGGTAACCTGAACTTGCTCTCATCAATCCGATGCATGGGAAACGGCATCGTCTGGTAATAATCGTCTGTGTAAGCGGGGTGCCCTAAACGTGCGATCGCAGTTAGCACGCCGCCCGGGGCCAGGCCACCAAACGAACCCTCGAAACTTGTTTTGTCTTTTTCAATGAGGCGGAAGAGGTATGCATTGCCTTCTTCCTTACCAATCAACTCGTATGAGAAGGACGCATCTCCATTTGCAATTTCGATGGAAACCCATTCTTCAATATGATCTTTGATAAAATCGACAACAACGGTATCAGGATCTTGCTCCGGTTCGTCTGATTGCTCCTCTTGCGGTATAAAGGCATCCGGATTTCCCCCTTCAACCTCAATCAGGATGGAGAAAACGAGGTCATTATTCCAGTCAGCGGACAGTGTGCCCGGGCCTGGATTGATTAGCTTCAATTTAAAGCGGAGTGCATCGAAGCCATCACAGTTGGCGAAGAAAGCTTCGTCGGTAGGCACTGTTTCAGCAGCAAGTAAATGATTTGGCTCGAAATAGCTTGCCCATGTTTGCAGGGCGCGCTCACGCCGGCCCGTGTGTGGCAGCGAAACGGGCCGCGGCATGCGATGCTGGACTGGCACGCTGCCAGAAACCATGATTTCGCCTCGGGTATTGTTGCCCGCTTCAAACCCATTTTGGCGGATTAACTGGTTTCGAAATGCAAAAGGTACGCCCGGACGGTTTCCAACAACCATGTAGCGCATTAAACCAGGTAACACAGCTTGCCACCGTTCTGCAAGAGAAGCTTCAGCATTGAACGTTGTCTCGTCGCTTACATTGATGGCCGGCATAGGAGGTGTTGGTAGCACAGGGAGAAACCCTTTGATTGCCTCTGCTCTGAAGTGTTTGGGGAGGCCGGCTACTGGCCGGCCCGTGCGGGCTGCCCGGTACTGAACCTGGTAAGGTTGCGATTGCCACCACAAGGTTCTTTCCGTGTCTTCACTTTCATTCAGCAAACCTGTTGCACCGATATAATCCGGGACCAGTAGCGCCGGATTTTCAGGGGAAGGGGCTGCGCCATACGCAACCTGTATCCGAAGACCACTCAGGCCCCATGGCCATGCGCGGTGGACAACAGCAGCTGTGCTAAGCGCCGGTTTAGTTTCCGGATCTGCGTCTGATGTTATTGTAAATGCTGTTCGGAGTTCTTCATTGAGCGTATCATCACCACGTTCGAGACTGGCCTTGAGTCGTTTTACCGCTGCGGTGTCTGTGAGCTGTGCAATGAGATGCACCAGTTCTGCGTCTTCGCTCTCTGGCGATGGGCCGTAAAGTGATAGTGCACCTTTCTGTGCGATTACGACAAAATGCTTCTTCGTGTTTTTGTCCGGGTCAACATCAACTATGCGCCAGAGACCGGGTATGTAAAGCGGTTGAATACCCACTGCCTGCGGAGGGGCGTATTCAAAAACATTCAGTTGCGGAGGTTCATCGACAGGCGTGGAAACGCGTACGGGCATGGTTTGGCCGCCAAATTGTCCTTCTCTAAATCGCAGATCAGTAACCGAAGCGCGGAGCGGGAATACCCTGCGCGCAAATTTTTCTGGCTGTTCGAGCTCTTTCAGAATGGCATAGCCGTATGTTGCCGTCAGGGTTGCTTTGTTGCGGGTTGTGTCAATATCCGATCCGTCGCCGCGTTCATTGATTTCTCTTAATCTGAGAATGGCAAACGGCGAGTCTGGACATAGCTTGCGGTGTGTTTCTTCTCCCCATTTGATGCTTTCTTCTTCCGTATTGCCGGCATTCAGAAAATGGGATGCAACGGGCTGTAAGGTGCCGGTTGCTTGATCCAGGCACAACAATTCGGCTGAGACGAGCAGCGGAGTGTAGGGATCAACGGCTTGTTTCAATCCCAACCCAAGGTATGGGCTAACGGCAAAGCTGACAGGCGTCGGGTTTGCTCCCGAGGTTGTATTTAAGGCAGCCGGCAGCAGGGTTGCAGCTGCATGGCGCGAAAAGCCTCTTAATCCTTCCGTCATCGTATCGCGGCTAGCAATCAGGCCACTATCCAGTAAATGCATGCCCGGTGCATACCATTTGAATGCATTATCCAGTGTGCGTCCTTTGACCGTACCTGATTCAAAGTGCGATTGGATTTCATCTGGTTGTAAAGCCCGATCGTAGAGTGCGAGCAGAAAGTAGGTACCGCGCCAGGGGACATCGCCTCCAACAATTTCATTACCTAATACGAGCGGGAAATCTTCTACCCAGTTTGAAAAATCGCCGGCATCTGTCCGTTGTGTGATCTGAATACCGTTCAGGTACATCCGCGAGATCCCTGAGCTTTCGTGCACGTAAACGACGTGCAGGCGATCTTCAACCGCAGCGTTTGCCTGAAACGTGGTTTTCTTATACTCCAGACCATTGTTTTCAAGACGGTAACTTACTTCATAGGTGGCATTGCTGGCGCTTCCGCTCCGTTCGTACCCCAGGGTTGCGTTACGGTTAGAGGTACTCTCAGCCAGCGATACAATGCGTGCCGGATCGTCATTGCCCTGGGCCAGGTCTGCTGGCCGAATCCAGGCTTCGATGGTGATTTCGTGGGACGCCTTGCACGCCTGGTTCAACGCCGTCGCTGGGACAACCGATCTCAAAATCATGGAGTTGACGATTTCCAAACCGCCACCCTCTACCCAATTTGCATGGTTATCCGCTGCTTCCAGATTTACCCAGTTGTCTGGAAAACTGATGCGTTTTTGCATTTGTAGATCCAGTGGCGTTGCTGCACCTGATCGATCACGCACAA
>JBCCIM010000062.1 GCA_039111535.1 Bacteroidota bacterium
CGCTTGCTGAAGCCGGCAACTACCTCATGCACGTACACGAGGAGCGCCGCAAAGCTGAAGAAATCCGCAAGAAACTGGAAGAAGCGGCCCAGGTTGTTAGCCAGGTTGCAACACTTCGCCACACTTCAGATCCAGAGGTGCTGAGCAGCGTGTCTGCATCCGTTGCCGAGATGACCGCTGAACTCGAAGCCAAAAATCTGGAAGCAGCTGAGAATCTGCTTAGTGGTGAACATCCCATGACGATGCTGGCGGCCTATGCGCGACATCGCGATACCCTCAGTGACACAGAGTACGACAGCTTTCGCGAAACCATCCAGGCACACTATGGCCGTGCCCTCCTCCGCGATATCGACCGTGGTCGGGTTACACTTGATACAGAAGAAACCATCGAGCATACCATCGAACTCACCACGGAGCCAGCACCAGAGCAACCAGCCGCGCATGATAGTACCTTCGAAACGGTAGACGACGGCCTCGAAGAAGAAGTAACTTCGCCGATCGAATTTGACGAGATGGCAGAAATTGAAATCGATGAAGAACTGCTGGAAGAAACCAACATCGACGTAAACAACGAGGACATGCCGCCGCTTTACGCGGAGTATGACGCCGGCGAAGGAGAAGACACCTTGCTGCCTTTCCTCGAAGGTGACGGCATGCAGTTTGAAAACAACGAAATGCCGGAAGCCACCGTTAACGGTGAAGAACCAGAAGACCAGGACAAAGACGACGCGTAGTGTAATTTGCTAAATCTTTTCAGATTTAGTGGGTTGAAGGTTGCTGGTTTAAGGTTGCTGGTTTTGCTTAGCTATCCCTGAAAATGCAAAACAAAGGTTGAGGGATTAGTCTGCCGTTTTCGTATTTCCTTGCTTCAGTTCTCGGCACTCGAAAATCGGTATTAAACACTACCCTAATTCGTATTCATTGGGACTGGGCAGCGTTTCCTTTAGCGCTGCCCAAACTTCCATTTGGCCAATAGGCGGACTTCAGGGTCGATAATCACGTTTGCCACGGGTTTATCCACCATACGATCATACATGATTGCACCATCACCTGTTGATTGCAGGATTGTCTGGTCGGTTGAGCCATCTGCGTATACAATTTCAAACTCCACCGGCAGCTCGAACGCATAGTTGTCCTGCACTTGCGCTATTTGAATGCGCAGTTTCCCATCACTGTACAACCAGCTCCCGTTCAGACTGGGTATCCCTCCCTGGTACAACCATTGTCCGAGAAATTGCCGAAGGTCTAAACCAGACACCTCCTCCATGTGCCGGCGAAAGTCGGCTGTATGCGCTGTGCTATTGATGAATTCGGCATAATATGCCCGCACGCCGGCGTTGTAAGTATCACGTCCCATCATTTCCCGCAGCATGTGAAGGGTCCAGGCTCCTTTTTGGTAAATCATTGAGCCAGACACTTTATCCAAATCCGGCAACTCATCTCTGATTATCTGGAAATCGTAGTCTTTTTCATAATAGGCTATCACCCGTTCACGCGCATCTCTGAGGCCGGCGATGAAATCATCTTTGCCATACGCGTATTCACGAAAAACCAGGGTATAGAAAGTGGCAAACCCTTCACTCAACCACAGATGATTCCAGTCGTATTCGGTGACAGCATTGCCAAACCACTGATGCGCAATTTCGTGGATGATAACGTGCTGCCAACGCTTGTCACGATTGCCGGTAACAGAATTATCTCCATAGAACACCGAAGAAGCTGCCTCCATTCCCCCTCCTACAGAATTGGACTGGATGTTCGCCAGCTTTTCGTACACAAAAGGACCAATGAGATCAGAAAAGAAGGCAAGCGACTGCTTGGTTGGTACAGCAAAATCATAAAAGCCGGCATCACGATCCTGGCGGTACACCCAGGTCTGAATCGACTTCCCCTCGAAGGTATCCACATACTGTACCGCAAACTCAGCCGCCCCAAGCGCAAATAACCACGTTGAAATGGGAACGCTGTTGTGCCAGTGTGTTAGGCGCTTGCCTTCAGGTAAATCAGTTTCTTCTACAAGCAATCCATTTGACACAACTTGCAAATGATTTGGTGCCGTAACCACAAACGCACTGGTTGCTTTGTCATACGGATGGTCTACCGTTGCAAGCCAATGTCGCGCGCGCGAGGACCAGTTGTCACTGAAAAACGTGAAATCGCCGTGTTTATTGGGCCCGACGATGAGTCCTTTTGCCGGCACGCCTTGATATTTCACTGCCACCCGGATCAGCTCCCCTGCTTCAATCTCTCGGCCCAGATCGATGAATACCTGGTCATCTCGATGTGCAAATTTCAGGGGACCATCTGCCCACGTAACGGACGCCACCTCCATTCCTTTGTCAGGCGCTGCATCAGAGGCCCCTATCAAATCAAGCCTTAATTCGTTTTGTCCACCTGCCGTGTACCGCGCGTCTATCGTTGCTACCACCTCGATGCTTTCTGAATTATCCTCAAGGGAAATAGCAAACGTGTAGTGCAGTATATTAATGTGCTCGTTTTTCGGGTAGGCGTCTGCCACACGGTCATACGGCATTTCTTGTCCCATCACCGGTACAACAAGGAGCATGGCACATAGGAAAACCAGGGAGACCATCATCAGGCATTTGGCGCGTGCAGCTGGTGCTGTCATAAAGCAAATAGAGGTCAGTTAGATGCAGGTTCGTGGACAGTATACTAAAAAAGCGGCTTGAGTGGTTGTTTTGGAAACAGTGTAGAAGATGCCAAACAGCTCGATTAACAGCCCCTAATGGTAGTAAATACAGTATGTTGATCCATCCCCCTATTTTTCAGATCTTGTAGGCAAGACATCCAGACACAAACAGCAGGAAAACATGGGGCAAACGGGGAGAGATCACGAGTGGTTTGATTACTACAACACCTTCGCTTATGTGGCTGCTGATGGCGTGCGGGACGGTTCACATCCGCAGGTTTTTGAGCATGACCAGCCAGCAGATAAAGCCATCATTCTGGTTCACGGCCTGACCGACTCCCCACATTTCATGCGTGCCATTGCCGATTTTTTTCATAGCCAACTCGGTTATGATGTTTACCTGCCCCTTTTGCGTGGCCATGGATTAAGAAAACCAGCCGGCATGACGAAGGTGCGCCTGAAAGACTGGAAAGCAAACATTGCCTTTGCTCTTGAAAAGGCAAGCACCCGAACGAACCACATCTCGATTGGCGGCCTCTCAGCTGGCGGAGCGCTAAGTTTTTACACAGCAGCAACCGACAACAGGATTACCGGCTCCGTTTACCTCTTCTCTGCTGCGCTTGACATTGCTGGGGGTATTGGCGGGCTTTGGGGAGAAGTTGCAGAACGCCTGCTCCGCACCCCGGTCGCGCGCGTCCTCGAACGTTTGGAGCAAAACAAGCCTCTGATCAATGCCAATCCGTTTCGGTATGCGCGAATGGATAAAGGAGGCGCCATTCAGTTGGGCCGACTCATCAAAGATACCGACCGTATTATGGCCGGCTACAACCAGCAAAAAGCTCCTTTTCCGAAGCGGATTTTCGCTGCCCATTCAGAAGGTGATCACGCGGCCCATATCGACGGAATCAAGGCACTATTCGACATTGCAGACCCAGAAAAGTGCACCCTGTTTACCATTCCCAAAGCCGTTTCACATGCAAGCGTGGTGTTAAAAGAGCCCATTTATGCTGCAAACTGCGCACCTGAAGATCCGCCGCTGGAAGAAGCAAATCCCTTATTCGACGAAATGATGGCAGCCCTTGCCGCTTTTGAAAAAGAAGAGCAATTTGCTTAAGATCAAACCGCTACTTTTTAAATCAGCAACGGATCAGCCATAACTTCAACCAGGCTCGGGCCATTGTGCGACAGCGCGCTTGCCAATGCATCTTCCAGGTCTTCAGGCCGCTCAACCCGGATGCCCTGTGCACCACATAACGCAGCATATTTTGAGAAGTCTGGATTGTGCAATGCCGTCTGCCACACATCCCATTCCCCAGCGCGTTGCTCCTTGGAAATTTTGCCTAGCTCTGCATTGTTCAGCAATACGTGGGTGATGTTCATCCCGTACTTTACCGCAGTTGTGAGCTCCGCAAGGTATTGACCAAAACCGCCATCACCGGAAACCGACACAACAGACCGGCCGGCAAACGGCGATCCCGCTTGCTGCGTAGCAGCCCAGGCGCCCATCGCCGCAGGGAATGAAAATCCAATCGACCCCAAATACCCTGACATCAGAATCGCTTGCTGGTTGCATTCAAAATACCGGCCAAATGAGTAGGTATTGTTACCCACATCAACAGCAATGATCGCATCATCCGGGACTTGTTTTGTGAGCGCCGCAAAAATAACCGCAGAGTTGATCCCTTCTCCTCTGCTATCTAACAAACGCCGATTTTTCTCTTCACGCCAGATATCCCACCGTTCAGCAATTTCAGGCACCTGATCTACTACGCCAAGCGACGCTTCTTCGATATTGTGCCGGAGCAGCTGTACCGTAACCCCGATCTCCCCCCAAAGCGGCACATCAATGCTGTGAAATCGCCCCAAAGCCATCGCATCAAAATCAATTTGAATCGTTGGGATTTTAGGGGTAATCCCGGTGTGATTGCTGAAGCTAGCGCCCATGACGAGCAATACATCAGCTTCGTTCATGAAGTAACTGGCAATCGGTGTCCCGCTTCGTCCGAGTACACCACAGCCCTGTGGGTGGCTGTCTGAAATCAAGCCTTTGCCTTTAAAGGTTGTGATAACCGGGCATTTAAGCACCTCAGCCAGTGCCATAATCTCAGGCATGTTGAACCTGCTGCCATGCCCAACAATAATGACTGGCCGTTTTGCGTTTTGCAGGAGGTCCAATGCTTCTGCCATCGCTTCAGCCGGAGGCGCAATGTGCTGTTGCGCAACGCGTCCATTGGGTTTACCTGCTTTTGCCTGCTCAGCTGCCGGCAAGGTCTGCACTTCATCCGGGAAGACCAGGTGTGATACCCCCCTGTTGATAATGGCACTTTTACACGCGAGGTTCATCAATTCAGCATGCCGACTTCCGTCGAGTACGGTCTGGCTCCATTGGGCAACTTTGCCATATGCAGCCATCAGATCCACCTCCTGGAACGCACCCGGCCCGAGTACCTGTGTATCTACCTGACCGGTGAGCGCGAGCACAGGTGATCGGTCTACATTTGCGTCCCACAACCCCGTTAGCAAGTTCGTTGCGCCCGGCCCAGCAATAGCCAAACATGCCGCGGGCCGGCCTGTGAGCTTCCCGTAAGCCGAAGCCGCAAACGCTGCGGCCCCTTCGTGGCGTATACCGTAATACGCCAGGTTACCTGCTTCTTCCTGCACCCGCAAGGCATCCGCAAGGCCGAGATTTGAGTGCCCCACCATGCCAAAAACAACACGAACACCCCAATTCACCATCGTTTCAGCCATCACATCGGTGACCGTTCTTACATGGGGCGCTTCTTCCAGCAAGCCAACATACACACCGTCTTCACGCACCTCAACCGGATACGTCTCAACCCCGTCATCAAAGCCCGGCGCTTTGCCATCGATAGGATCGTAGTCCCACCCGTGCCAGGGGCAACGTAGTAAACCATTTTCGATCGACCCCTCCCCAAGCGGTCCTCCCTGGTGCGGGCACCTGTTGTCCAGTGCACCATAATTCGTACCTACGCGGGTCATACACACTGTTTTGTGTGCACAGGTCACAGGCTTCACACGCCCTTCTGGCAATTCATTGGGCTCAAGAACTTTGTACCAGACAAGCGATTGGGTCTTCTCTTCCATTATTTAGCGATTGGGATTAAGTAGATGCGGGTGAATAAAATGTTGTGCCGGCGTGGAGTTGTTTGCGCAAGGTTTCAGCCGGCATATACCTGGGGCCATACTGATCGACCATGGACTCCATCTGTTTTATAATGTTGGCTGCACCGTACTGGTCAATGTATTTGAATGGGCCTGCGGTAAATGGCAGAAAGCCAATGCCAAAAACTGCGCCGAGGTCACCATCTCCAGGAGATTCAATGACACCTTCCTCCAGACAAAGAACAGCTTCGTTTAGCATCAACAACAGCAGGCGTTGCTGAATGTGCGAGCGCTCCATTTTTTTTGATCCTTTGCCTTTGAAAAATTGGTAGGCCGTTTCATCAGGCGTATCTCGTTTTCCGGTTTTTGGGTGATAGCGGTAAAATCCTTTTTTATTCTTTTTACCCAGCCGGCCGGCTTCGAACATTTTGACCACGCTATGGCTGATATCAAACCCTTCGCGTCCTTCGACAATTTTCTCGCTGCTATGCACTACGTGCGCGGCAATATCAAGTCCCACCTGATCGAACAGGGTGATTGGCCCAACCGGGAACCCTAATTTGCGCATGGCTTTATCGATTGCCACCATCCCTACACCTTCATCCAGTAACAACAGCGCTTCATTCATGTAGGGCGCAAGAATCCTATTTACATAGAACCCTGGACTGTCGTTCACAACAATGCAGGTTTTGCCCTGTGCTACGCCAAGCGCATAACAGGTATCAATGACCCAGGGTGCCGTCTGCGGCGTTTTGACAATCTCCAGCAGCGGCATTTTGGGCACCGGAGAAAAGTAGTGCATCCCAATGACCAGTTCCGGGCTTTTCGCGTGGCCGGCCATTTCTGTAATCGATAACGAAGAGGTATTAGATGCAATAATAACATCAGGTTTACCATGCGCCTGTATGTCATCGATGATCTTTTTCTTGATGGCCATTTTTTCGACTACGGCTTCCACGACAAGATCAACATGCCCAAAATTGTCATACGTCAGTTGTCCATGCAGGCGCCCCATCATCAACTCGGATTCCACCTTGGTTATGGAGCGATATTTAACCTTCTTGGCAATGCCTTTCCACATCTGCTTTTTTGCGCCAGTCAAGACGTCTTCATTGATGTCTTTAAGCAGGACATCATAGCCATTTGTGATGCTGACTTCCGCAATTCCGCTTCCCATGAATCCACCGCCAATGACCGCAAGTTTGTCTACAGCTTGAGCGTTATCACTTGATCGAGCTTTTTTATTGGCTGTCATTGCAAAAAAGAGATGACGCATCGCTGCACTCTCTGGCGTAAGCATCAGCGTTTCAAAAAGCTCCAATTCTTTTTTGTAGCCCGCTTTGATGCCGGCTTTATACCCGGTTTCTACGCAATCAATGATGGCCGGCACTGCCGGGTAATTACCCTGCGACTGTTTGTACGCTTGCTTACGCGCCTGGCTAAACAAAATTGAACGACCTAAGCCAGTATCTTCGAGTACCCTGTTAAACAGTGATTTTTTATGCTTCCGCTGAAATGGCTTCTCAAGCATCCGCCTCGCCAGCATAGTTGCTGCCTGGTGCAATTTGTGGCGATCTGTGAGCTCGTCGACGAGGCCCATTTTCTTTGCCTGATATGCATAGATATTTTTACCCGTCAACATCATATCCAGGGCGCGCTGGATTCCCACCAACCGGGGCAATCGCTGTGTACCACCACCACCGGGCAAGAGCCCAAGCCGAACTTCAGGCAACGCAAACTTGGTAGCAGGGTCTTTCGCTGCGATGCGGGCATGACAAGCCAGTGCTAACTCAGTCCCGAGGCCCATACATGCACCATGAATTGCCGCAATCACTGGCTTTTTACTTGTTGCCATGCGACCCAGGGAAGCATGGCCTTTCTCCTGTGCTGGCCTGAAATCTCCCTTTTTCTCGATAGCAAAAGACTTGATGTCAGCACCGGCTATGAAATTGTCTTTGCGACTGATGATAATGCCGGCACGGGCGTCCGGATCTGCTTCAAAGTCAGCAAAAACACGGTCCAGGATCTCTATGATCTCAGGCGAAACGATGTTTTGCGATTCCAGCTTATGGTCCAGCCAAAACGTAGTAATACCGTCTTTGTGCTCTGTCTCGATAAAATCTTCTATGCGCATGGCGTTGGGTGGCTTTCAACACTAGTAGTACAGCAATCAGCAGTATGCAGATCAAGAGGCATAACGCTTGACGATCATGGCATGACCATGGGCGCCGGCAGCGCAGGCAGCAAGTAAACCGTACGTGCCTTGCTCTTTGATGAGCCGGTTTGCAGTGGTTGTGAGGATACGTGACCCGGTAGCGCCGAAGGGATGCCCGATAGACAACGAGCCACCCCAGAGGTTAAACTTATCCATGTTTACCTCACCGACAGCTGTTTTGCGCCCCAAATGGGTTTGCGCAAAGGTATCAGACGATAGTGCCGCCATGTTGGAAAGGATCTGTCCTGCAAACGCTTCGTGAAACTCGATCACATCAAACTGCTCAAGCTTCATTTTTGCACGTTTCAACGCTTCTGAAACCGCGAACGTTGGACCAAGCAACAGCTCATCGTTCAAATCCTGCCCCGTAAAGGCGTAGTCGACAATTTCTGCTTTTGGTGTTAACCCAAGGGCCTTTGCTTTCTTTTCAGACATCAGCAACGATACAGCTGCCCCGTCTGTGAGAAAAGACGAATTTGCAGCAGTCAGGGTGCCAAATTTTCTATCAAAAGCAGGACGAAGTCGTTTGACTTTTTCGAGTGTTGAGTCCCCACGGATACCGTTGTCTGCTGCAATAGATTTAAATCGCGGCGGCAGCGCCACGTCCACCATTTCTTCCTGTAAGTGCCCGGCTTCTTGTGCCGCAGCTGCTAATTGATGCGATCGCACGGCATAAGCATCCTGGGCTTCTCGAGAAATCTCAAAGCGCGCAGCCATGATGTCGCAATCTTGCCCCATGACCCTGTTTGTAGTGTATTCAGCAACCTTGGGGCGCTCGGGGAAGAAGTCTGCCGGCCTGAGTGAGAAAACGAATTTCAACGTATCGCCAATGCCGCGCAATTTTTGCGCTTTGAACAGCTTGTTACGCATGGCTTTACGAAACTGAATCGGTGTATCAGATGTGCTATCGACGCCGCCAGCTATCACTACGTCTGCTCGGCCAGCCATGATTTCCAGGTACCCATCAGCAATGGCCCGGTTGGCAGAGATGCACGCCTGAGAAACGGTGTGGCAAGGTGTTGTATTCGGGATTCCTGCAGTGAGCGCGCTTTCCCGGGCAACATTCGGCGTTTTAATATTAGAGATCACAGCGCCAAGCACAACCCGATCAACTACAGCCGGATCGAGTCCTGTTTTAGTGAGTAGCCCTTTAATGGCGAAGCCGCCGAGCTGATACGACATCAAATCCAGGTAGTTGGTGCCGGCGCGCAGGAAGGGCGTACGACAACCATCAATCACAACTACTTTTCTTGGCATACCTGTTTTCGGTTAAAGGTTGCTGGTTTAAGGTTGAAAGTGCTTTGCTCTACCTTGAACTGTGAACGCGGAACCATGCATGCACAGCCCCTCACCCATTTTCTTGTTTGTTCTATGTTGTTAACAAAACAGGGTGAGGGTTACACCAGGGTTTGCCGGGTGCTTATTAGAACATATGTAGCGTGCGGCACCTGAAGTTAATAAAAAAGCCGCCTCGATGCGTCGAAGCGGCTCTTGTAAAATTTAGCTGTTGTACACGGAAGATCAACCTTCTCCCGCAACGGCTTTTGCTTTTCCGTTGACAGGCGGCATAGGCTGCTCTTCTGGTGGCGCCGGCTCCATGCCAAGGATCTGTTTGACGCGGGTTTTGATTTCCGCCCGTTGCTTCTCAGATTCTTTGAGCCAGGTTTTGGTTGCATCTCTACCTTGCCCGATTTTCTGATCACCGTAAGAATACCAGGAGCCACTTTTCTGAATGATATCGTTGTCAACAGCGAGGTCGATCAATTCTCCCAGCGAAGAAATGCCTTCACCAAAGATGATATCAAATTCAACCTGGCGGAAAGGTGGTGCAACTTTGTTTTTCACAACTTTGACGCGGGTTCGGTTACCAACAACGTCGGTACCGTCTTTAATTGCGCCGATGCGCCGAATGTCCATACGCACGGAGGAGTAGAACTTGAGGGCGCGGCCACCAGTTGTCGTTTCAGGGTTACCAAACATCACCCCGATTTTCTCACGAATCTGGTTAATGAAAATCAGCACCGTTTTGGTACGGTTGATTGTACCCGTCAATTTACGCATTGCCTGACTCATCAGGCGGGCATGCAAGCCCATTGCGCTGTCGCCCATGTCGCCTTCCAGCTCTGACTGGGTCACAAGTGCAGCAACGGAGTCAATAACAACAACGTCAAGCGCACCACTGCGAACAAGCATATCACAAATATTGAGTGCTTGCTCACCGGCGTCTGGCTGTGATACCAGCAGGTTGTCTACATCAACACCAAGTTTCTCAGCGTACGTTGCGTCAAATGCATGCTCAGCATCAATAAAAGCACAGGTCCCCCCAATGCGTTGGGCCTCAGCAATGATATGTGTGGCAAGGGTGGTTTTACCTGAAGATTCAGGGCCAAAGATCTCGATGATGCGGCCGCGGGGCACGCCCCCTATACCAAGGGCAGAATCCAGGGCAAGCGAGCCTGTTGGCACGCATTCAATGGTAGCAATGGGCGCATCACCCAGGCGCATAATAGAGCCTTTGCCAAACTGCTTTTCGATTTGTTTAACGGCTAAATCAAGCGCCTTTTGCTTCGGGGATTCGTTTCCTGACATGTTTTTATACGAAAGTTAGCTATTTAAATTCTTCTATACGGTCCTGTATATGTGGTCCCGCGTGTATGTCGGGAAGGCCAGCTCAGGCCCTTTTCTGTAAACTAAACCAGCTGGGTGACATCTCTATGTCATACCCTGAAAAGTTAGTACACTTCCGTTCTTTTTTGCCTGATTGTTGGTACGCCAAAAGAAGTGCACGCATAGTTTAACATCTTTTACACATATATGCAAGTTTGGGTCCGATTATTTTAAAACAATCTACAGTACTAGACGCAGCAGCGCGGTATCACATACCGCCACGTATGGCCTAAAATCGAGAACTACGGATCCAGGTATCAGCGCGGGCCCAGGCGAGTTTAAAGGCCTCGTAAACCTTATCAGCTTCGGGATCGCTTTGCGCCTCAAGCGCCTGTGCAAGTCCAAGCAGCGACCAGCCGTTGTTGGGGTGATCTTCCAGTGCTGCGCGGTACACAGCTTCTGCGTCTGCCGGCTGCCCCATATCCAGATACAGCGCACCCAGCCAGTGCCGCGCTGAAAAATTTAGTGGCTCCGGCTCGTCGTAGCGCAAGCTATCTTCCAATGCTAAAGCTTGCTCGTAAACCGCCACAGCCTGTGCAGCTTGCCCTTGTACTACCAGTATTTCTGCTTTCAATATTCCACCCGTCACACCGAGCAATTCTGCTGCGCTGTGTCCTCGAAAGGTTTTATCAGCTGGCGTTTCACGCGCAGTCTTCTCTACGCGCGCCAGATGTTGCCTTGCCTTTTTGAGGTTACCCGTTCGCAAGTGCGCATATCCTTTTGAAAAATCCCACAGCCCGCGAAAGATTTCGCGCTTCGGCCGGCATTCGAGTGCCAGCAATTCATCAAAACGGCCAAAGCGCAACAGCGTCAAAGCCTCGTAAAAATTACCCCCATCGATAATTTTCGAATAGTCGCGTGCAGCCTGATTCGCCAGCCCTCCCTGCCCGTCCATTGAAGCAGCAAACAAAAGCATGTGGAGGTTATGAGACGGATAAATGGCAAATCCTTCGTCGATTTCTGCTTTTAAGTCAGAATGCCACGCCTGTATGTTGGCACGCACCGCATCCCCCCATCGACCAATTCTGTTGTAGGTGTGAGAAGGCATGTGGTTGATATGGCTGGCACCAGGTATTGCATCACCGAGGTACTCAGCACAAGCTTCTGCCTTGCCGGGCTTGGTGGTCGACTCGGTTGCATGGATGTACAGGTGACAGGCCCCAGGGTGCTTGATGTCACGCGCAAGTACTTCTTCGAGCACCTGATGAATGGCCTGCACATCCGGGTCGTCGATGCTCCAGCGGCCGCGACGGGGCTCGAGCAACATCAGCGATTCTGCATACAGGGTACCTATATCTGTATCGCCAGGGTATTCAGCGTACGCCTCCGCGAGGGCGGCTGCGTAGAGGGTGTCGCGATCGGTGCGATCTTCATCGTCGTGCTCCGGTGCATAACGAATCAGCATGGCGTCGATTAGCGCGTGTTCTACGGGAGAAGCTGCATCTGCCGCCAGTGTTTTGGCCTGTTGGATAGCTTTGTAGGCCGCCGGCGCGTTTTCTCCCCGCATCTTGCCATTGAGATACGGCCCAAGCGACCAGGCTTCTCCCCAAAAACACATGGCACAAGCGTCATCATGCGTTTGGGCCTCGCGAAACGTCGCCGGCGCCTCTCCCGATGCAAAGGCATACATCATTTGAAAACCCTGGTTCACATACTGCTGTGCGACCGGAGAGTTGGTTGTTACGGATCTATTGAACGTCCCCAAAGCAGCTTCATAGATGGGCACGGGTTCATCAGCGCCATCTGTTGCAGCAGGCGGTGTTGTTGCGGCACCCGTTGAACCACAGGCTGCCAGCAGGCCTACCAGGCAGAGGCTACAAATGACATTTAACACGAACAACTGCTTTTCTTTCATGATAGCTTACGGTTACTAATCTGGTTCAACGCATACCAAAGGGTGTTCAGGGCATAAGAGGATGCATACTTCTTGTTGCGGATGCGGTCTTTCTGGGTGAGCACGCAGCGCGCACGCGTGCTGTGCTGGTCGGCAAATCCGATCCATACGGTGCCAACCGGTTTCTCCTTGCTCCCACCAGACGGGCCCATTATGCCCGTCACCGAGACACCGATGTCTGTTGCCAGCAGCCGGCGCACCCCCTCAGCCATCTGCAAGGCAGCCTGTTCACTCACAGCGCCGTGTTTATCCAGCACGTCTTCCTCTACCCCAAGAATGCGGTGCTTAACATCGTTGCTGTATGCGACCACACCCCCTTTAAAATAAGCAGATGCCCCGCTGATGTTGGTCAGCCGATCTCCGATCAATCCGCCTGTACAACTCTCAGCGACGGCGACCGTTTGGTGCGTGGCCACCAGCAACTGGCCGATGCGGCGCTCAAGCATGTCCTCATCAGTCCCATAAATATGCTGCTTGATGCGCGCTCTTACCAGGTTCTCCATGGCTTCCAACTGCCGGCCGGCCTCATCCCAGGAATCGCTATAGGCCATCAGCCGTAACCGGACACCGCCAATTTGCGGCAGATACGCCAGTTTTTGATCTGGACCAAGCCACTGGCTTGCATCCCCCAGCCGTTCCTGCAGATCCGACTCCCCGATGCCAGCTGTAAGAATGGTGCGCTGGGCAAGCGGACGTATGCGCTGGTCGGTGGTGACCCGCGGAATTACGTGTTCGCGCATCAAAGTGCGCATTTCATGGGGCACGCCAGGCAGCGCGCACAACTTGACCTGCTCGCCTTCGAACCAGAGTCCCGGGGCCGTGCCCACCTGATTGGGCAGCACCTCACACCCAGCCGGCACCATGGCCTGCACAGCATTACGCGCCGGCATTTCTTTGCCTCTTCTCGAGAAGCGCTCACGTATGACTTCAACCACGGCATCATCTTGCGCAAGGCCAACACCCAAAAAGGCTGCAATGGCGTCGCGGGTAAGGTCGTCATGGGTTGGCCCGAGTCCACCGGTCATGATTACGAGGTCTGCATCGTCGACAGCGTATCGCAATTCTTCGACAATCAGGTCCAATTCATCGGGCACGGTAACCATCCGAACCACTTCGGCGCCGCGGATCACCATTTGTTCACCGAGCCAGGAGGCATTGGTATTCACAACCTGTCCGATCAACAGTTCGTCGCCGATGGTCATCAGGTGAACTTTCATGCAGCTTTGGGGGCAGTTTTATGTAAAAATAGCAATTTCTACTATGGTCAGGCCGGTGCTTGCTCGGACCACACTTTGGGGTCTTGTCGCCAGTTTTGCATGGTGCGTACCTGGTCTTCTTGCAAATGCCCCGTCTCGCTTGCGACCTGCAAAAGGGTATGAAAATTTGTGAGGGTATGACACGGCACATTTGCAGCGTTGAACACAGCTGCCGCGCCATCAAATCCGTACGAGAAGATCGCCAGTACACCTACGACGTTTGCGCCGGCGTCTTGCAACGCCTCAACGGCAGCCATAGACGACTTGCCGGTTGAAACGAGGTCTTCTATAACAAGCACATTTTGCCCTGCTGGCAGTGGCCCTTCGATCTGGTTTTGCCGGCCGTGCCCTTTCGCTTTGGATCGCACGTATATCATAGGGCAAGCAAGGGCGTGTGCCAGCCATGCAGCATGTGGGATGCCGGCGGTTGCTGTGCCGGCCAGTACATCGAAGTTGAATCCAGCGTTCGCGATTGCAGCAACAAAACCGGCAGTCACCTTGCCTC
Source organism: Bacteroidota bacterium (assembly GCA_039111535.1). Lineage (NCBI taxonomy): Bacteria > Pseudomonadati > Bacteroidota > Bacteroidota bacterium. Next base: position 14,311 of record JBCCIM010000062.1, read on the forward strand.
TGATTTCAGGATACCCCATAATCATCCGGTTGTCACAATAGATGGGAGATTTGAGTCCAGATGCCCATGTATACGGTGCATGTGGACTCAGAGATACGGCGCCAATCGACAGCAAGGCCCTGGCAATCTGTTCTTCAACCTGTTCTGCAGAGATCGTTTCAGCCATCAGCACTTGAGATGTTTTCAGTTCAACCGGACGCTCAGTTCTCGGAAGCATCGGTGGCGTTAAACAGGTACACAAAGCCTGTAATCAACGTAAAAGCCACGACAACCATCATGCTCCACCAGGGAATTTCGCTATCGAGGACCCAGTTGCCCACTTCCGACAAAACGCCCGTCATTTTACTCAAGGTAAGGACCAGCAACATGCCAATCAGAAATACCAGTTGCACGGTGGTTTTTGCCTTTGCCAAATGCATCGTTCGCAGGCTTCGGCCATTAGATTCATGCCAGGTACGCAGCCCCGTCACAAAAGCATCGCGCGCAGCAATGAGGGCAACAGCCCACCAGGGCACGAGTTGCGGCATGAGAACGGCAAAAGCAATGAACGTACCCAGTACCAGTATTTTATCCGCCAGGGGATCGAGGAATTTGCCCAGCCGGGTACCTTTCTGCAGCGTACGGGCCAGCTTCCCATCGTAGTAGTCTGTGATCGCCGCAATAATGAAGACAACAAGTGCCCCAAGATGCGCTTCAAAAGACTCCATAAATAGTAATACCAGAACAACAGGCGTGAGTATGATTCTACTCACTGTAATGGCATTGGGGACATTCATCATGTAGCTCGCTCTTCCATTCATTCAGCTATCGCAGGCATTAAAACGTGCGCTACAGTGTAACAAGCCAAACATTGGGCCACAACCATACTATGAAAAACTGTCCGAATTTATCACAGGCTTCATTTTTGGTAGATGAAATGCACCAACCGAAGCTTTCACAAGGCGTGCGGCACGGTCAATATGCCGCAATTCGACAGGCCTGACATTGCTGAAGTACGACAAAAAAGGCAAAGATTCTGGCGTTTTCTCGCAATTCTCTGCCAACGTGTCACACTTTTCACGATGGCACTGTTATTGATAATGCCTTCGGCATAAATATGCTTCACAAAGCAAACTGATTTTCATATAACATTTGGCCATTTCAAAACTGGCATAGACGTTACGCATAAGATGGGAAAAATTATTGGAATTGACTTGGGGACAACGAATTCGGTTGTTGCCGTAATGGAAGGCGGTGAACCCGTTGTTATTACAAATGCTGAAGGCGCACGCACGACCCCTTCAGTGGTTGCTTTTAAGTCAGATGGCGAGCGTCTTGTAGGCGCGCCAGCTAAAAGACAGGCAATTACAAACCCAACAAACACCATCTTCTCGATCAAACGCTTCATGGGTCGGATGCACGACGAAGTGTCGGAAGAAATGAAAACGGTCCCGTACGCAGTTGTGAAGGGTGATGGTGGCACGGCAAGGGTTGAAGTAAACGACCGCGTGTACACCCCGCAGGAAATTTCCTCTATGGTCCTGCAGAAATTGAAGCAGACCGCAGAAGATTACCTTGGTGAAAGTGTAACTGAAGCTGTTGTAACGGTGCCGGCATATTTTAATGATGCCCAGCGTAAAGCAACCAAAGAAGCCGGCGAAATTGCCGGCCTTACGATCCGTCGTATCATCAACGAGCCAACTGCAGCCGCCCTGGCTTATGGCCTCGACAAAAAAGATGAAGACCGGATCATTGCAGTATATGACCTTGGTGGCGGTACCTATGATATCTCCATCCTCGAACTTGGCGATGGTGTATTCGAAGTAAAAGCCACAAACGGCGACACACACCTTGGTGGTGACGACCTCGACCAGCGTTTGATTGACCATATCGCTGACGAGTTCAAAAACCTCGAAGGCATCGACCTTCGCAAAGATCCCATGGCCCTGCAGCGCCTCAAAGAAGCCGCTGAGAAAGCCAAAATTGAACTTTCAAGTGCTGCGCAGACCACAATCAACCTGCCGTTCATCACAGCAACGCAGGAAGGTCCGAAGCACTTGAACCTCGAACTTTCCCGCTCGAAATTTGAGCAACTGATCGACGACCTGATCGAGCGCACTATTCCACCGATGCAGGCTGCATTGAAAGACGCCGGCCTCAGCAAAGGTGAAATTGACGAAGTGATCATGGTAGGTGGTTCAACCCGCGTACCGCTTGTACAGCAGACCGTCGAGAAATTCTTTGGCAAAAAGCCAAACCGCTCCGTTAACCCGGATGAAGTGGTTGCTACCGGTGCAGCAGTTCAAGGTGGTGTACTCTCTGGTGATGTCAGCGACGTACTGCTCCTCGACGTAACCCCACTGAACCTGGGTATCGAAACACTTGGTGGCGTGATGACAGTGCTCATCCCGGCCAACACAACGATCCCAACCCGCAAAAGCGAAATTTTCTCTACGGCGTCTGACAACCAGCCGTCTGTAGAAATCCACGTATTGCAGGGTGATCGCGAAGTAGCTTCTGGTAACCGCACCATCGGCCGCTTTCACCTCGATGGCATTCCGCCGGCGCCACGTGGCGTTCCGCAGATTGAAGTAACCTTCGACATCGACGCTGACGGCATCCTGAGCGTGTCTGCCAAAGACAAAGCAACAGGCAAAGAGCAGTCGGTACGTATCGAAGCATCCAGCGGTTTGAGCAAGGATGAAATCGAAAAAATGCGAACGGATGCACGCGAACACGCGGCAGACGACAAGAAAAAGCGCGAAGAAGCAGAAAAAACCAACGCTGCCAGCGCGCTAATCTACACAACCGAGAAAAACCTCAAAGAGTACGGCGACAAAATCTCTTCAGAAAAACGCGCTAAAATCGATGGTGCACTGGAGCGGTTGAAGCAGGTACACAGCGAGGAAAACGCAACTGAAATCGAATCAGCCATGGACCAGCTCAATGAAGCGTGGGCCGCAGCAAGCGAAGACTTGCAGAAAGCCTACCAGGAAGCTGCCCAGGCTGAGGCAGGTGGCGACGGCGCCCCAGCCGGCGAAGGCGCACCAGTTGACGATGATGAAGTGAAAGACGTCGACTTCGAAGTAGTAGACGAGGAAGAAGAGAAGTAATTCTCGGCTGATCTGAAAATTAATAGCCCGGCACTCGCTTGAGTGCCGGGCTTTTTTGATTTACCACAATCGCCAGTTATCCGCGCACACAATCTCAAAGGCTAATGCCTTGGAGGTTATTTCCATATTCTTTTTATCCTCACTGGATCAATCAGCCCTCATTGGCACAGGCTAAGACGAAGCATATCTTGCGAAAACCTGGGAATTCCCTTAGCCCAAAACAACGCACACCGTGTTACTCTGCCGAATTGCCTTCTCACAAATGAAAACACCGCCGGCCATATTGGTAAACATGTTTTGATGCAACGCCCTTAACTCCTCCACTGTTGGCGAAGGATTGCCATGATCGTCTAAAAGGAGGGTCCGCAGAGGCTCTTCTATTGCTTGAGTCGAGGGTATATCCCAGTCTACAGCAATTAATTCATCAAAGATCGACCAATACTCAAAAAGAGCATTTTTCAATATTTCCGGATCTATAGATTTAATCGTCTTGGGCGTAAGCTCTACAAGCCACCCACAGTCCATAATAGCTTGCGCCATCGCCGGTGATAGCCGTGCATGGATATATTCGCCTAAAGCATTAGAACCACTAAAAATCCGTCCTGAACGCTGATTAACAAAGCAGAAAATATCGGTTGATTCGCGTATCATGCCAGGTTCCTCATAGCCTAACTCAAACGGATTAATCGATATATAGCTAAAAAGAGACATCTTGATTATGCGATCATGGGTGAGTTAAAAGACTACTTATTGCGCTGCAATCATCTAATCTAAACAAAACAGATCCTGATAAATCTGATAGCAATTGGAGAGGGACTGGAATGGTGGTTCCATTTGGCGCTGTAATATACAAGGGTGTCATATATTTTCTTTCAAAGAAATAGTCACCATCACTGCTTTTTTTAAATGTATAATGTACCCAGGAGATTCTTTTAGCAATCGAAATAGGTAGCAAATTGTTCAGCGGATAGCTCGTAAATGAAATGTCAGCATTATGTTGTGCTAAGCTTGCCGTTAGATAATGTGGTCCACCAACCTGTAGGCCGCCATCATAATTACTCCAGAAGCCCTCTAAGATGTTTAGATGATCTTCGGACTGCGATCGCTTAAATGCGCTAACGCTTTCTGAAAATTTACCTTCATAAATCAAATAAATATCGCCATTCGAATCTCGCCTTACACCATCAAATTCGCGGTCATAAGGATTCGTCGGATCGTTCTGTTCTAACTTAGAAATAGGCTCATTGATGGAGGTATATTTTCTAAACATTCCATCAAATATGTCTGATTGTTTTTTGTCATCATAGATCCCGCAGGCCTGCATTTTACTAGTCAACTCATACTTCTCCACATACTCTTCGTCGGTAAATCCACTACCATCGCCACTCCCATTGCCGCTCCCTCCACCATTGTCATCACAACCAAAGACACCACAGTCATCACCAGGATCCTCCCAATCATCCCATCCATCCCCTTCGTCAAAGAAAATTGGATCATCTCCACCTCCTCCATATGCGCAAATAGGCAAATCGGCATATCCATAGCAATCACACTCCTCATAGTAGACAATTTGCTCATCTGGCGTACAATCACTGCTTGACAGATTGAGGATTGCGGAAGATGATAATATCTCCTTGTTCCTCTTAAAACCGCGATGATCTACAAGGCGACCATCCAGTGTTGCAATCCATTCTCTGATCATCAAAATAGCATTAGGATCTCTAGGGATAAATGCAAAGAATATACTCTGCGGACTACTCAGTCTATTTCTCTTTAAAACATAGACATAGGGCATAATTTCGCCCTTAGCCTTTTCCTCAAGCCATTTAGGCACGAAAAAACTTCTATATCTATAGAAGTAAGCTTCACCTTCGCCCGATTTTGTACTTAAAAATCCAACATATCTTTCCCCTGTCGCCCCTTGATAATCTTTCATCAAAGCATAGAGACGATCATGCTCAGCTTGGGTAAGATTATAACTTCCTAAATGATTCTCGATTTCAAATGGGGGCGCTTTGAAAGTCTTTTTGGAATCTGTACTGGATATTGTCGGTACAGGCGATTCACCCAGGTAAGGAAAGTCTTCGACACTCGCCTGCATCTCAATGACTGGGATAGCATTTTGATCACAAGCAGAGGCTATCATAGCAATGATTACAAAGCACGAAGAAAGAAGATATAACCTTGATAAAGTCATAATTTCGTAACGTATTTTGGTATTTAGTAAACAAGGATCAAGTCCGTCATGCTTACATAGACACCATCATTTACAAAACATAACTTCTGCTTGCAGACCAATGCGAAATCAAAAAGCCCGGTACTCTTTTGAGTACCGGGCTTTTTGATTTGGACCTTAGATTATTCAGGCTCCATTACACAACCCATTCTTATATGCTACTGCAACGGCGGCCTGTGCAGATCGGACACCCAATTTCCGGTAGATATTCCTGAAGTGATTGTCAGCCGTTGCCTCACTGATGGAAAGCCGTTCTGCCACCTGCTTTTTGTTCATCCCGTTGCACATCAACAGAAGGACTTCCAGTTGCCGATTCGTCAAGCCAAATGTAGATACGTGTACTTCGTCTTTGAAGTGTGACCGCACATGCTGGGTAGCCTTTCCTACTACCAAAAACTCCCCATCAAGGCCAGCCCGAATTACTTTGAGCACTTTATCATGAGGCTCTCCTTTCACGAGATACCCAACAGCGCCGGCATTTAGCGCTTTTACCACACTTTTCTGATCATCCTGTAGTGTCATCATCACAACGGGTGTTTCTGGCAAGAACTCCCCCAGGGCGGTCAGTAACGCAACGCCATCCATTTCAGGTAACTGAATATCAAGCAACACCATATCCGGGACCGACTGGAATGCGAGCGACTTGAGGTGAGCTAACACCTCCTCAGCCGAAAGAAAATGTCGTGCTACCTTCAGGTCCGAGTTCCCATCTATGATATACGCGATCGACTCAGCGAAGGCTTCATCATCTTCTACGAGCCAAAGTAAACGGGATTGCATAAACGTAATTCTATGGATTCATTTCGCCAGCCCAAAGCTAGGGATTTACAATGACCTTGGCATGACGTAGTTACGCTATCCTTGTATTAAGCTGGACCATAGTGCCATCACCATTGCTTGAAAATGTCAGGTCACCTTTTATAGCCGTCGCCCTGCGTTTCATCGAACGCTGCCCTCTTCCAGTGCCTTTTTTTGCTCTCTGGAAGCCAACTCCATTATCGCGCAGCACCAAAGAAAAAGTCCGGCCACTTACCACAACATGTGCTTGTATTTCTGTCGCCTTGGCATGCCGTACTATATTAGTAACAGCTTCTTTGTAAAGCAGATATACGTTTCTACGCCACTCCATTTCTACTTCTGTTTCACAAGAGTCTACAGCCGATGAGAAGCTAACATCATGCTCAACACCTATTTGGTCCGTGAACTGCTCCATTCGATCAACCAGGTCACAAATTTTATCATGCGCAGCATCTACAATCCAAACAGAGTCTCGGAGGTCCCGAACCAGTTCTCTGGCATTTCTGGCTTGCCGGCTGAGTGCTTCAAAATCTCGTACGGACATTTCTTCTTTCTCACAAATATACCCCAGTGTCTGTGCGACTGCGCTTATTTTGCTCCCGATGTCGTCATGTAAATCATCAGCAATACGGTTGCGTGTCAATGCCTCCTGCAATACGCCATTGATTTTCATCTGCCTGTATCCTAGCCCAACAACGCCAGCGAGTAAACCAATGAGCAGGCCCCTGAACCACACCGACTGATGGTAAACCGGTGCGATCACGAAATCGAATTGCTCTACCTCACTCCAATAGCCATCATTGTTACTTCCAGCAACTTCGAAAGTATACACGCCGGGTTTGAGGCTCGTGAATTTTGCCTCGTTGATGCGCGTTGTTCGCCATGCATCATTCTGCCCCAATAGTCTGTATTTATATTCCCGCCGCCGAGAAGAACGGAGACTGAGGGTGGCAAATTCAAATACAATTGTGTTTTGAGGTCCGGGTCTAAAGCGCTGGCTTAGCGAGAGGGCTTGCGACTCTCCCTGCACAATAAATTTTTGAATGCGCAGCTCTGGCTTTTGGGTATTGAAAGACAAATTTGCAGGGTCTATGACCGCTACACCATCAATGGTTGCAACCCACAATCGTCCGTCGTTTGCTTTCAAAGCAGTCGATGGCCCTGAAATTAGCTCCGCATTGGGCATCCCGTCTTCTTCTGTAAAAATGCGATAAGGTAACTGCTTAAGAAGGCCGGCGTCCAGTGAGTCAAAACTAGTAGTACGAATGCGGAGCAAACCGCTGTCTGTCCCTATCCAGAGATGGCCATAATCATCTTCCAGTGTATAGTGAACGAGGTCTGTTGGCAGCCCATCCGTACTGGTATAGTTTGCAGAAAGATTTTCTTTTTTACGTATCAATCCCCCGCCCTCTGTTGCAAACCACAGGGCACCCTGTATGTCTTGCATTATGCTTTTTACATAAAGTGAATCCAAAGCCGGCATCCCCGAGCGCTTCCAGGTCCCATTCTCGGTACGTTTCACAGCACCGGATTCCGTTCCGGCCCACAGTGCTCCATCTTTGTCTTCGAATATAGCTTTTACCTTGAGTACACTATCAGGCCACACAGGCGTGTATTGGCCCGCGTCGAAAGCGAATAAATTCCTGAAGGTTGCTACCCAAATCTGGCCCCTACTGTCTTGTAATAAGTCTGAGGTGTACGTATCAGGCCAGGTATACTTGTGACTTGATACAACACGATCATCTCGAAGAATAGATAGGCCCTGATTGGTACCAACCAGCCAGGCACCATCGCTTCCTTGCTCGAAGGACATCACATGGTTGTAGAGCAGTCCATCTTCTTCTGTGATATAGGTCCACCGATGCTCCTTTAGCACCTGGATGCCATCCCCCCAAGCACCTACCCAAATGTTGTTATCTTTGTCTTCGCCGAGCGCAAATACCTGGCGGTCAGCAACACCTTCAAGGATAGTGTATACATCCATTTTACGCGGCACAATATGAAAGACACCCACATCGCTTGCTACCCAAATCCCTCCCTCTCGATCATGCCGAATATCATTTATTGCTCTAACGCCAAACTGCTGCAAACCGATAGATTTCCAATCTGTTTTTTCGGTCAACTCAAACAATCGCGTTTCAAAATCTGCAATCATCCAATTGCCAAAAACTCTTCCATCCGCCTCAAAAACGTTCCGTAGCGGAAAGTGTGAAGACCTATTCATCGGGTGCTTGTGAATTACCCTTGTCTCCCCATCGATTTGCCATACACCCTCTGGTTGATTAAACCAAAGGTACGTCGAATGGTTAATATTCAATGGTTTGAGGGCGACCTCAGAATGTCTCAGGTGTTTTAATTCACCCGCTTGATAGACATATATATCATGATCAGTTGCTACCAGCAATTCACCCTGTTTATTTATACTCATCGAGCGCAGCGGACCAGAAAGTTCAAATGGCGCCTGGAAAGCGCCTTCACGAAACTGCACCAAAACACCGTTTCCGGCCAACCAGAACGTTCCTGAAAGTGCAAGCTGGACTTGAAAAGAGTTGTTGTTTATGAATGCGGCTGGTAGCTCAATTTCTGTTATATCCTGCAAGTGCCGCACAAGGTGAACGGTTGAATCGCCAAAAATTGCAACACGCTTCTCGGGAAAACAAAAATGCTGGTTATAATGCGCCGGATGGTATTCAACGACTTGTGCCGGCTCAAAAGGAAAGTTGAATACATACAGGCCTTTCCCTTTTTTGCCACCTGTATCAAACCAAATTGCCCCAGACTGATCTTCACAGACAAGCGTAATGTTATTTGCGTGATTCCACCCGACAGTATTTGAAGCATTGTACGTGATTATCCGCTCGCCATCAAAGCGACTCAAACCATGGGTAGATGCAGACCACAGGTATCCTGAGGAAGACGGGTAAACAAGTGATGCATAATTACCCGGGAGTCCGTTCTTGGTCGAATACTGGTTAACCATGAACCGACTTGGTTCAACCGGATTGCTTTGCCGTACAGGCTGCGCGAATGCTTCTGTGCTTAAGGAAAGTAGATATAAACAAGCGAGCAGCAATACGGTGCCAGGAGTGGTGCTACGCAATGTAATTCCAATTGTGACTTCAAAAGATATCCAGCCCACAGGTATCGGTACTGCAAGCCGGCCAACATCCTCCGGCACCAAAGCTAGCTATCATACCAGGTGTGCTGCCTGCATCCGACAGGCTGGAGAAAGGGACCCGTTATGTTATATCTGCTTAATTAAAAAAACAATAGTAGAATAGCACTACTTCATCTGATGAAGAACCAAGAAAAGGCCGCGTATTCTGCTGCCTGCCTGTACTTAGAAGAATAGATTTTCGTCGATTATAGCAGTAACTAACTTTGATGCCTCCATCACTTCAGTAGCACCATCGTTTTCGTTTCAGTGAATGATCCTGATGTCAAGCGATAAGAGTACGTCCCATTTGGTAAATCGTGGGCATCAAAACGGACCGCATAAGAACCCGCCGCCTGCGCTTCATTAACGAGCAATTGAACTGGTTGCCCTAACAAATTAAACACTTCCAGTCTGACATGATTACTTACAGGAAGCGTATAGTGGATGTGTGTTTGGGGATTAAACGGATTGGGGTAATTCTGCGTCAGGGTATACGCCGTTGCGCCAACAACTACGTTAACCGTTTCACTGTAGAAGAAGGTGCCATCAAAGTCGATCTGCTTTAGTCGAAGGAAATAGGGACCCGGTGTAATATCTGACAGAGATAGTTCATATTGCCGGGGTATGTTGGTTGTGCCATGCCCTGTTATAAATCCAACCCGCTCGAAGGCACGATCTGATGGGCTCAGTTCTACTGCAAACCCCGCGTTATTGAACTCAGACGCCGTAGCCCAGGATACGGATATATTTGAGCCTGAGGTGACCGCACGAAATGTAGTTAATTCAACAGGAAGTGGGCTATCAGACCCAGTCAATTTCAACACCTGAACCCAGCTTGTCCCATCGTATTCAAATACATACACGGCACCACTGTTTTCATTATCACCAGGCGCGCCAACCAGCGCGCGATCACCAAACAGCGACACCCCAAAGCCAAACTGATCGCCAGTTTTCCCATTACTTGGGTTTAGCTCCTGTACCTCGATCCAACTGGTACCGTCGTATGCAAATACAAAGGCAGAACCTTTCTCGTCATCAACACCTGGCGCACCTATGAGCACAAGATCACCTGAATGTGCAACACTCCAACCAAATTTATCACCAGCAATCCCTACGCCGGCATGTAGCTCTTGCGTTACGTCTCCACGTACATTCGCTTGACCGCCCTGACCAAAGAGATCAAAAGGGAATCCCCGAACCTGCACGTTTGCAGTATCAAAACTGCATCCATGTCCTACACGAAGCAACTCTTCTGCTTCCGACAGCGCTTCGCCTCGTGTCCAATTTATGCCATCATAATCCAACACAAAAGACACCCCCCACTGTTCGCCACCGCCGGCATCTTCAAAAGCACCGATATGCGCGCGATTCTCAAATAGCGATACGCTCCAACCTAAATGATTGACCGCTCCCTGCTTTGCACCATCAGATGCATCACGCAAAGCCAACTGCTTAATTTGAGCGGGCAACGCCCGCGTCTGACGTGAAGATGTTGATTTGTCCTGCGCGTTTACCAGCGCCCCGGCAAACAACCAAAACGCGACCACTATTAACGAGCCATGTTTGACCATATCCAGAAACACATAAAATGGAGAAACGAACGCGAGATTAGCGCGGGGGGATTTGGAGTGCAGGCGTGTTTATACCTCATCAGGCAAGTGCCGGCACACAAGGGTCGTCTCACCAAAAAAATCCTGCGAACAAGGCGGCTACTTAGAGCGTGGTGCTGCTTTTATCTCAATTAGGGCATTTCATCCTGAAGTGCTCGAATACGCGCCACAATTTCGTCAGACAGGCGGGTTGAGATGATGGGGGTTTCTTTGGCGGTTTTCCAGGGTACTGCCGGCCACCATTTGTCTTGTGGCACCGCAGTTGGTACAATGCTGTCCCCCGGCCGAGGCGTTGCTACCTCAATACCAACATTTTTAGCAGCAGCCAACACGCGCTCAACAGGTTCGGTCCATGAGTGAAACGCGAGGGCAAAGGTGCCCCAATGCACAGGCACCAGCAGGTTGCCGCGAACCATCTGATGGGCGGCAACGGCCTGCTCCGGCCCCATGTGCACGTCTACCCAATCTGAATTATAGGCACCGGTTTCCATCAAGGTGATATCAAAAGGGCCCAAACGGTCTCCAATCTCTTGAAACCCAGGAAACATGCCTGTATCGCCACTATAGTATGCCCTGTGCTCCGTGCCGACAAAGGCCCAGCCGGCCCACAGCGTTGCGTCTCTATCTGTCAGCGAGCGGCCTGAAAAATGTCGAGCGGGTGTGCATACCAACCGCATGTTTCCTACAGCGACCTCACCCCACCAGTCCAGTTCTCTAATCTTCTCAGGAGACACACCCCAGTACTCAAGGTGGGCACCCAATCCGAGCGGGACAACAAACAGGGGCACAATATCCTTAAGCCGTTTTATTGTTGGTTCGTTGAGGTGATCGTAGTGGTCATGTGAAAGTACCACGGCATCAATGGCCGGCAAATTCTCAAGACTGATCGGTGGTGCATGAAATCGCTTCACGCCAAAGATACGTCCGGGTGAAGCATGATCTCCCCAAACAGGGTCTACCAGAATACGCTGCCCGTCCAGTTCTACCAGGAACGAGGAGTGGCCGAACCAGGTAATGCGCAAATCTGGTGGCGTAGCGTCGAAGAATGCCGGCTTGATCTGGTTCAGTGGAACGGGTGTGACAGGCTCCTTGTCGGGCGTTTCCTCAAAAAACCAGCGGCGCATAACACGAAGAAATTCCGGATTGCGTGGTGGCAATGGATTAACAAACTTGTTGCCGGCGTATTGCGGTGAGTTTTGAATCTGCGCAAGCCGTTCCCCACCAGGGCGTTTACCCAATGCGGACCATGTATCAATCATAATGACGCCCACCCCCACAGTTACCAACAACAACAGCCATAAAACGTATCGTATCCAACGCCGTTTCTCCGTTCTTTTACGCATTTAATCCACAGTTATTCGACTCTTTCCGGGTTGAATACTTCAGGGCGATATTGGTTCGAGCAGGAATAAAGTGAACGATAACCACGCAGTATCGCACACTCAATGTTTAGCTGCTATGAGTTGCTTTGCATATACCAGTACCGTATCCCTGTTTTCCAGAAAATCTCCCAGGGATTGCACAATGCGGTGGTCAGGTATGACCCCATAGCCAAAAGGCTGATCCGGCCTTGTTTCTACGTCCTGTTTGAGATTGACGATAGAAAACGAAGTTCTAATCTTGCTATGCGATAGTTCGTATGTAAATGGGGTATGTCCATTGTGTCCATAGTACCCTCCCATCGTTTCTTCCCCGATTGTGATGGTAGATTCATCGCTTGCAAGCATGGACGCGAACAAACTACCTGCTGATGCCACGCGGGGACCAATCAGCAGGTAAATCTGCCCTTGAAAGGCGTTCTCGTTGGACATCCAAATTTGTTGGTCATCCGCCTTATCGTTTTGGAAGTACCCACCTGCTTGTACAATCGAAAATTCCTTTTTCAGTCTTCTTTGGTAAATCCCTTTGACAAATGGCCTGGCAAGAAAAAAGAAATCGTCTTTCACTACTTCTTTCCAAAAAGGTATTTTTCTAAATGATATCCACGCCGCTACATTTTCCTGGAAAGCTCTGTTTGTGAGATACGAGTAGGTAACGAGGTTATTCGGATTGGTACCTCCTCCGTTATGCCTTACATCAACAATCAGGTGCTGTATATTTTCTCGCCTGAACGTTCTGAATACTGCCTCCAGAAACGCCACATATGCTTTGTGTTTTTTGTCCTTTGCGTTAGCACCAATTGCAAAGTCGTTGACTACCAGCATTGCCGTTGAGTCATTTATCATCTCGGTGTAATACAGTTCACCTCTCTCAGCCAATTCCTCTGCATCCAGGAAAAGATATTTATCAATCGGCATGCTATGGATTATTCCCAGGTTTCGGAGAAACGCGCCGTGAGAAATGCCTTGCAATGTTTTTATAGCACGCGCCCCACCTGCAGGGTCTGCGACATGTTCAACGCGAAAAGAATCCTGCGGACCGTATTCATACCGGAAAAACAACGGAAAGTAGACTTTAAGTCCGATCTGCTTGCCCGTTATGTTAAACCCGTCCGTTGTGTAGTATTTGCGCAAATCGCGTATGATCGTGGAGATGGGCACATCGTTTATACTCAAAATTTCTGCGCCTGTTGGGATTTCTTTATCTGCGTTGTTACACACCCATTTGCCGGCAACCTGTTTGATCGCAAATGGGAAATATCCTGCATCCTCCTTGCTTATGTTCTTTGAGACCTCAGCCGGCAGCTCCGTGTCATTATGCAAGCTCCCTTCAAAATCAGTGATCTGCAGGATGATTTTATAAAAATCCCCCAATGTCGCGCTCTGTTCAATTTTATCAAACGCCCATTGATACACGCTATCTATCTCGACCTGACTTCGATATTTGTACACCCCTGAATTGGCTGCTGCACGAATATCATAGAACAATTGCAAGTCTGCTTTCATTTGTGCTATTGCAAAGGGAGCATCAAATGTCGACTGCGCGGTTGCCTGTATTGTCGGTAACGTCAATACGAGGGCTAATACTAGGATAATCCAGTGCTTCATGCGGCTGTTATATGGCCCGTTCTTATTTCCTCTGTCAGTATACTGTTCTTTCATCCAGAAAAGTACAATGCCGCCGGGTATGCTATACCCAACGCAATAGCAGAACATAGATTATGCACCTTGGTAGGATGGCCGCGCTTTTTAAGCATCCATCAGCGCTCGCGCATGCAAGGCCTCGAATACAAATTCAGGCATCGGGTGCCGCTATTTCAGAATATCTGCATACCGTTCAGCGAGAAAATTGGTAGGTGTGTGCTAGTTCTTTCTGATAACTCCTGATGTGGTCGTAGATTTCGATTGCCATCTCTTCATTGTAGATGTGGGAGCTACGATTACGATCATTGAGCATGTCAATCCACGGCGCTTCTTCGTGCAGCCAGCCGCTTTTATAGGCATGTTTCATTGTTTCGCGCGGCGTTGTTGTCTCAATCCCCTCGTAGGCCAGTTGACGCTTTAACGTCTTCCAGAAAAGCTCAATCGGAAACTCGAATCGTTGAATTGTGGCATCGATCATAAATTCGGTGCGCTCTTCTTACAGGACCTCGTCAAGCCGTGCTAATGCACGCCCAAGGTTTTCCATCGATTGACGCACTTTCTCAGCGCTCATAAAGCACAACCCCTTCCTCTCTTACCTTTGCTTTTAAAGCCGCCGGCGCTGTATCCAGTCGCACGACATCGATAAAAAGCAGTGTGCGCGTTGCTTCTACCATATCGCGAATTCGCTGCCACAGATCGCGCGAAGCCGACGGGCACTCAATGGCCAGGTCTATATCAGAACGCGGGTCATGGTCAGCCCTTGCCCGCGAACCAAATAAGACTACCCGCTCTATTTCGGGCGTCTCGATGAGTCGTTCGGTGATATCATTAATTACATCAACCATGAAGCTTGCATATCCTGATTCCTGGTATATTAGTCACTCACTTTCAACTTAACAGTTCCAAATCACTTCCGCATCAGCGTTACGTCAATCTGATACAGCTTAAGGTTTAACGCCCTCTGCCCCACTATGAAATCCCTAAGTACGTATATCATAAGTGATCCAATATCATTTCTGCCGATACGGCATTTTCATGTATTTGTCGCCGCGTTCCAGTTCATCGAGCATTTGGTTCAATCGCTTCTGCACAGTCTGCGCTCTTTTTGCGCGCGTTATCCACCCGACATAATCGTTTTGCTGATAGGGCGGCCGCGCTTTGTAAGCATCCATCAGCCCGTGCGCATGCAAGGCCTCGAATACAAATTCAGGCATCGGGTAACGCGGCCGTTTTAGTTTTGAAAAAACCCGTTAGGTCAAAAAGCATAAATGGCGATTTCTACAATTACCAGGTTTATATATTATAAACAAAAATCAAATACAAAA
>JBCCIM010000063.1 GCA_039111535.1 Bacteroidota bacterium
ACTGGAGGCTGCGCGAAGGAAATTCCCCGAAACATACGTATGCCCGAGGAAATGCTTCCCTGAAGCGTTCCGTTTTGCGTTGTCACAACGGGTGGGGCATCGTCATTTTCCAATTGTGCCATTGCGCCAGGGGTTACCATCATTAAAAGCAGACAAACAAGTGCAGTTGTTTTCATAGGGAGCAGGTAAAGCATAGGGTTGAATGGCATTGCCAAAAACGCTATACGGCAAGCGCGGTAAGGTTGTTGTAGCTGGTCTGCAAGGTCAATTCCGGGTCTGGAGCCATATCTCTTTCCAGGAAGTAATGGTCAACGCCACTTTTCTTTGCAGCGGCAAGGATCCCTTTTAAATCAAGTACACCGGCGCCGGCGTCAGCCATTTTATCAAAGAGGCCAATCCATTCTTCGGGT
Source organism: Bacteroidota bacterium (assembly GCA_039111535.1). Taxonomy (NCBI): domain Bacteria; kingdom Pseudomonadati; phylum Bacteroidota; species Bacteroidota bacterium. The sequence goes on from JBCCIM010000063.1 coordinate 411, forward strand.
TTGCCGCCGTCTCCGGCAAAGACCACGCGCTCTGTCATGTCTTTCACATGCATGAGTTTGTAGCGACCGGGATAGGCTTCAAGGTAGGTAATGGGATCAGCTTTGCCGGCTATCGTCCAAAAGACATCCATTTCCATCGCTACATAGGCAGGCTCCGTTTCTTCGAGGAGAAGCTGCATTGGAATTTCGCCTTCCGTTTCTACCAATCCGTAGCCATGGTTGTGATACAAAAACTTGATGCCATACGGCCGTAGCCTCATACCAATCTCGTTGAATCGCTCAGCGATACGCTTGTAGTCATCGAGTGATGTGCGGAGCTCTTCGGGGATGGCAGCAATGCCGGCGTATTTGTGCCCCACAACCGCAGCAGCTTCGCCAAGCCCATCGATATTCGAACTGAGTGTATCGAGGTCTGTGTGCATAGCGGGTGCAGCTAAACCGTATGCATCCAATAATGCGCGTACTTCAGCCGGCGTTTTGCCAAAGTATCCGCTACCACTAAAGGGCAGTGAGGGCGTAATCGCATCCCATGAAGCATGGGCGCTCGTAGTGCTAAAGCTATAGGGTCCGTAAAACTCCAGTTCTTTGTACCCGATATCCGCCAGCTTTTTCAAGGTCCCTTCAAAGTCACGCTCCATCCACAAAGGCAGGGTAAACAGGCCAACACCAAGCGTTATTGGCTGCTGTTCATCTGGTGTTTGGCATGCAGATACAAGCGCCCCGGCAGCCGTAGCAGCTGAGACCTGTTTTAAAAACGACCTTCTTTTCATTGTACCATTGATTCGAATGTTAATCACGCAAACTGCTGGACGCGTTAAGACAGCGCACCCTTGCAGTAAGCAACACATTTGCCCATTTCGGCCAATACCGTTGACCCTTCTGGCACTTCATACTCAAATTCGATCATGGCTGTGATAGGGTACTGTTTCCGCTGCAGCAGCCGTAACACCTCTCCAATGGGGGTATCTCCATCGCCCCACGCAACGTTTTTCCCGCCGTTTATTGCAGACTTGCGGTCTTTCAAATGCAGATGCGAAATACGCCCATGGTATTTATTGAGAATTGGAATTGGCGACTCACTCAAGCCGGCAATGTAATGCCCAATATCGAGGTTCAGCATGTTGTATTTCGAATACGAAAGGGGCTTGTCAAAAGAAAAACCTGCTTCTGCTACTTGCGTGTGGTTGTGCAGACCAACGAGCATTTGATGTTTGTCTGCAAAGGGAGCTATGCGCTCAGCTCCTTCATCAGAAATTTCAAAAGAAATCCCGCGCGCGCCAACAGCTTTCGCTGCGTTGAATGCATAATCGATGGCATCGTTCGACCAGCGAGGATCACCCAGTTTCAGGATATCGATTTTAACGCCGGCGTCGTGGTACATCTGTCCAAGCATTTCAAACTTGCCCATGTCTGCCTGCATACGCCAGCCTTTCATTACCTCACCATATTCCGCGCGTTTTTTGCGGAAGGCCTGCAATTCCTCTGGGGATGCATTCCGCCCGCCACTCGGCCAACCGGGCCCTTCGGGTGCACCGGCAAAAGACTCTGCAACGTTGCCCATCAGTTCAACGGTGTCAAGGCCGGCGCTTTTCAGGTACCCAAGCACCTCCTCAGCACTGCTCGGCAGAGCGCGGTAGCTATAAGAAATTGCACCAACCATAACGCCCCGGATATCTGGCGCAAGACTTTTGACAACATGTGCGGGCTTCACAAGCGCACCAGCAAAAGCAGCACCTGCTGTTGTACCAATAAACTTGCGGCGGGATAAAACTGAAGCGGAGCACTCGTTCTGATGTTCTTTCATGATAACAACGGTTGTCTAGCGATAGGCAGGTCGGTGCAATGCTGTGTGGACAGCACTACCAAGGTTAATTAGTAGCGCGCACAAATTCTATACGTGAGAGGGAAAAAAGCGGGTCGATGTCTTTTGCTGTTTCGCTCTTGAACACTAAAAACAGGTCTTGAAGGCCTTCTTGTGCTGCAAATTCTAACGACTTAGGCTCAGGGCGCTGACGCCAACCGCCAGATGTTACGGCGATATCGACAGCCCCAAGCAAAGTCCCTTGTGCACTACCCAGGCGCACTTCGAGTGTCCCGCCAACATCACCGGCACGCAAAGAAGCTGAGGCGTTCAGATTTAGTCCAGCAATACCTGTCAGGTCGATGCCTTCAAAACTGATGTATCCGCTGTCTTTCGCACGAACCGTCGTTGGGCCGCTGCCCCGAAATTGTGAAGCTTCCACACCAACAATGCTGCTTGCGCTACCGGGGTCTACTAGAGCACTTTTCAGGATGACTACACTTTCCGTTGCCAGTGCCGGCACATTGCCTTTGCCCCGGTCTTTGTAAGCGGCACGGATGACCAGGGTGCCGCGTCCGTTATCGCCTTCAGGTACGTCGAGGGTATAACTGCCAGACACCGGCATCGTTGCTACGGTTTTGTCTCCGTAGTTCACCAGGTAATTTGCGATGAGGCGCGCGTCGTTTTCTGATATGGCAGGATGCGCCGGCATGTTGATTTCACCCCAAACACCCGAACCACCATTGCGAATTTTGCCCGCAAGCATTTCTGGCGCATCGCGGTCTCCGCTGTACCGCTCAGCAATTTCTGTGTAGGCCGGCCCGGCTGACCTGACATCAGGCTGGTGGCAAACGGCACAATCACTTTGTCCCATCAAGGCTTCGGCAACAGCATAACGGGTCGACTGATCCACGCTGCGCTGCCCCTGCATTACTTCTGCATAGTCAAATCCTTCCGACACATAGTCGATGCTCATCGCAACCTGTGCAGGATCGATCAATCCATTATTTTCAGCACCATCTTCTACGTCGCGTACTTCTGCGGCATAATCAATAGATTCACCAGCGAAGAAGAAGGTCTGGTTGTTGGCCAACGTCAGGTCAACAACCGGGGGCTCATTGCCGGCAATCAGCTGTAATGACTTGGTATTGGTCGCTCCATCAGGATCTTCGACTTCAAGCGTCACGTCATAAATGCCTACTTGATCCAGGGTCAGTTGCTGCGCCATACCGCTGTACACATTCAACGTCCCGCTCTCCTGATGTTTGACACGCCATTCATAGGTCAACACATCGCCATCATAATCGATGGTACCATCTGCAGAGAGGGTAACATCTAGCGGTACGCTGCCCCCACTCTTATCTGCAGATGCGGCCACAACCGGTGTACGATTCCCAGCGTTGTATTCAATCCTCACCAGTTTATCGTCATCGCTATCCCGAAACCAACGGCTGCCATATTCAAGCACATACAAGTCACCGTCTGGCCCAAATTTCATGTCGATGATTTCAGCAGGATTGTAGTCAGGTACAAGCCGTTCCATCGAATCGTAGTTGCCTTTTTCATCTATGGCAATGGCCATGATCCAGCCGCGAGACAGGTCTGCAGCCAGCCACTTGCCTTCAAAGCTTGCCGGGAAAGGACGGGCAGCGTCTTTGAAATCTGCTTTACGGTAAACCGGCCCTCCCGTAGCAGAACGGCCACCAGATCCCAGTTGGGGGAATTGCTCGGATACGCCATAGGGATAAGCAATGAACGCCGGCTGCGCGGGTGGCAATTCATTTAGCCCCGTGTTATTTACAGAATTATTGACCGGGTTGAGCGCGTCTTTGGGCGCACGCGTGGTATCTGCAACATAATCATAATATGGATATGCGTGGTTTTCTCCAATGAAATACGGCCATCCAAAGAAGCCTGGTTCGCGAGCCTGGTTTAGCTCATCGTAACCGCGCGGACCAATTTCGGTATCCTGCACAGCATCCGGACCAACTTCACCCCAATAGATGTAGCCCGTTTTGCTATCAACTGCGATCCGCCAAGCGTTGCGGTGCCCCATCGTGTAAATCTCAGGCTTTGTTTTTTCTGTACCAGGTGGAAATAGATTGCCTTCAGGAATGGTATAGGTCCCGTCATCTTCAGGGTGGATCCGGATAATTTTACCGCGTAAGTCATTGGTACTCGCAGCTCCTCGCTGATCATCCCAGTTGTGCCACCCGGGTCGCTCGTCGGTGTGGGCACTCAGGTTATTGCCCGTATTGTTGCCGATGGTCATAAAGAGGTTGCCAGCGTTGTCCCACGCCATGCCCCCTCCCGTATGGCAACACGCTTCACGCTGCACCGGGAATTCGAGGACGACCTTCTTCGTTGCCGGGTCGAGTGCGCCATTGTTGAAGTCCCAACGTGCAAAAACGTGTTTGGGCTCATCAGGATCAGCATAAAGCAGGTACACCCAAGGCTTGTTTTCAAAATCAGGATGAACGGTCAAGCCAACAAGGCCTTCTTCTGCTTCGCGTTGCTCACCTTCTTTGTTGGTGTACTTTGTGTTGACGGGCTGCGTGAATACGGTCTCAACGGTCTTGCTGACCGGATTATAAAGCTTGAGCGCCCCTTTCCGTTCAATAATGAAAACCCGTCCGTCTTTGAGGACCTCAAATGCCATCGGCTCGTCAAGCGTGGTGCCCTCTGTTAGCACTACGGGGGTAAATCGGCTATGGTCTGTGTCTTCTAGCTGTGCGTACCCGGGTTGGCCACAAGAGAAGGTGCCAAAGCAATACGTGAGAGCGAGGAAAATTGTAAACAGGGATCTCATGGGTTTGGTGGTATTTTTCAACAAATACACGACAAAACCACAAGTTCAGCAACAGCAAGCTAACAATTCGTTAAATCAGCACATCAGAATGTAAAATATGTAAAGCGCCTTAAACGCATAAAGAAGCGGCACGCGCAGCCTGCCGCCTGTTTATGGGTATAGCTTTACTTCAACAATAACATTTGCCGGCTTGAAGAAAACGCGCCGGCTTCAATACGGTAAATATAAATCCCTGCAGATAAGTGGTTAGCGTCAAAAGGCACCACGTAAGACCCCGCAGGCTGTCGTGTATTTACCAGTTCACGTACAACCTGTCCCAACACGTTGTACACCGTGAGCCGCACATCAACGTCATCAGGCAAGTCGTAGCTGATGTTGGTTACGGGATTAAATGGGTTAGGATAATTCTGCGTCAGGCTGAACGTCTCGGGTATAGCCACAGATTCGGCTTCAATCTGCAAGAAGTCACTCCCTCCAGCGGTCTCCGAAAGTGCGGCTGTTGCACAATCAAAAGAACCATCGCTGTTTTGTGCAGCGTCATATACAAGCGATGCATGCGTGACGGCATCTGCGCAAATCTCAAGAAGCGATGGACGCGTTGAAAAATTATCCGAAATTAAGACAGCCTCTCCATTGTTATCGGTTATCCCTGTATCTGTACCAGACAAGTCTCCACTGAACATACCAGAGATACTGACGTCCTGTACCGGATTGCCGCCTTCATCGTGGATCAAAAACGTGGCTTCCACGGACCCGCTGCCGCTCGCTCTTACAACCGCAGTGGTTATGCTTTCGATGTGCATGGTTGGACTAGCCGTGCCATCATTCACGGTAACAGACTGGCTGGCTGTGCCTGTTGCGCCGGCGTCATCTGTCACTGTCAGCGAAACTGTATACGTGCCGTTCGCGGCATAGGTATGCACAGGATTCTGATCCGTTGAACTTGTACCATCGCCAAGATCCCACGACCACGCAACCACATCACCATCTACATCCGTGCTGTTGTCTGTAAAGGATGCTTCCAGCAGCGTCGTGCTAACCGAAAAGGCAGCAACTGGCGGCGCATTACCGCCCGTACCTTCACACGCAAAGGAAGGGTCATCATTGGCAGCCGGATCATAAACTAATGAGGCATGGGTAACCGCATCCACGCAAAAGCCAAGATCATTCGGACGCGTTGTGAATGCATCTGAAATCAAAACAGCAGTGCCATCGCTATTAGTTACCGCCGTATCGGTACCCGTAAGGTCTTCGCTAAACTGACCGCTCACCGTCGCTGCCTCAACGGGACTCCCATCCTCATCAACAATCACTACCGTCGCCTCAACCGTACCGTTGCCGCTACCGCGTACAATGGCTGTGGCGACGCTTGAAATGTGCATCGCATCTTCCGCAGGCACCGGATTCACCGTAATTGTGACGGTTTCGGTGTCGGTGTTACCGTTCGAGGCTTCAACCGTTAGGGTCACATCAAATGAACCCGTTGCCGTAAAGGTGTGGCTGACTGTTTCACCTGTACCCGTTTCACTATTCCCAAAGTCCCAAGTATAACCGGTCAACGTCTCACCATCAGGAGGTGTCGAGGCTGATGCATCAAAAGCTACTTCAAGAGGCACCGTACCTGCAACAGGATCTGCCGAGAAGGCTGCCACCGGGTTTATGGAAGTAGCGGGATCTACGGTAATGCTTGTGGTTGCCGCGTCCGTATTGCCGTTTGAATCTTCAACCGTCAGCGTTGCCGTATAGGTGCCGGCATCCTGATAAGTATGGGTGATGAATTCACCTGAGCCGGTGTTGCCGTCTCCAAAGTCCCATGTATAACTGATGATGCTCGCGCCGGCAGGGGGCTGTGATGCTGAGCCATCATAATCAACGACCAACGGTGCAGTACCGGTTGCCGGGGTGGCAGTAAATGCTGCAACAGGATCGTCAACAGGCGCGGGATCAACGGTAATCGAAACGGTCGTTGCACCTAACCCTCCGTTTGAATCTTCGACAACCAGTGAGGCGGTAAACGTACCATCCGTGGTGTAGGTGTGGCTGATGCTGCTACCGAATCCGGTATTGCCATCGCCAAAGTCCCAGCTGTAACCCACGATGGATGCGCCAAGAGGCGGCACTGAACCACCCCCATCAAAATCAACAACAAGCGGTGCTACACCAGCCTGCGGCGTCGCCGCAATTACAGCTGTTGGTCCACCGCCAGCGCGGGGGCTTTCTGCTGGGCCACCGCCCGACGGCACAAAGCCGGCATCTGTTGTCAGCAGGATGCGGTCCAGGTGGATACCATCTTCACGCATCCAAACTGTAATGTTGTGCTCACCCGCACTACCAATACTCATTTGCGCATTCGCGCCCGATTTCTGCGAGCGCACCCATTCCCAGTCGCTGAAATTGAAAGATTCAATCGACTCTGCAGTAGAAACTTCGCTTTCATTCAGCCCGACATGTAACGTATTGCCACTCGATACAGCACGAACGCGGACCCAAACGAAGTACGTACCGGTGTTTGTGAAGTCGGCGAGGAAGTTCATGTAAGGACTACTGCTGCTATACCCGCTGCTGTAGATGCTTCCGTTATCGGGTAGGGCAGCCATTGCGCCGGCGCCTTCAAATCCAGAAAAAGTAGTGCTCTCAGTCCAGGTTTGTCCGTTTCGGGTTATGCTTTCTTCAAAGTTTTCTGCCTCGATAACAAGCAGTCCATCTTCTTCAAGAAAAGCGCCTGATGCATTGGGGTCCTCAACATCTATTGTCTGGATCTGGTTATCGCTGTTGCCGAGGGCATCTTCTATTGTAAGGGTTACAACGTAAAGGCCTGGTGCGCTGTAGGTATGGGATGGCATGTCGCCACTTCCAGACATCCCGTCACCAAAGTCCCAATCGTAAGACACAATTGCCGCATCAGTGCTTGATGAAGTTGTTGCATCAAAATCGACACTGAAGGGCAGCACACCTGGCTGGTACGTAAAGCGCGCGACAATCGGACTAATTGCGTCCTCGCTGCGTACCAAAACAGCCCAGTCATCTCCGGTATCAAATGGTGGACTCCCCAATGATTGTACACCGGGTCCTGTGATTTCTGATACTGCGCCAGAGATCAGTTCACCGCCCGTCCGCGGGTTGTACCAATCAACCATGAAGGTTTCGTTGCTATCTTCGAGATCTAGCGTAGTGGTGCCCCCGTCTCTGAGCCAGACGACGTAGGCTTCACCTGGTTTGGCAAGCACATGGTTGTTCTCAACTGGCGTTAGATCATCGTTGGGATCCATGTCTACAAACGGTACATACTCGCGAAAGAAGCTGCCGGCGATGTCTGAATATTCCCACAAGAAATCGTAGCGTCTGAAATCTTCAAGGGTGAGATCGCGCTGATCTGTATCAAACCCCAGGTACCAGCTGAAGCCGGCGGTACCCGCCATCAGCATACCCCACATTTCATCTTTACGAATGAGTTCTATGTTGGACTGATCTGGCTTTACGCCTGTATTCCAGCCACAGCATTCGTCGAGGGTAATATCCCATTTGCGGCCGGCATTCGCTGAGTTCTCCCGCCAGATGACAGCGTTTTTGTATGTATCAGGCCCTGCCGGCGTATCAGCGCCGCCGTTGTTCGGGCCGTGGATATGGTACGACATGCCGCCAAACTCAGGATGGCCGAGGAATGGCCCAAACAGTGCTTCATAGTTGCTCTGGCCGGCGGAGGTATGCATCACAACCGGATGATCGTAAGCATCTATTCCTGTAAGGTAGTTTACAAAATCGAGGCGCTGGGCGTCTGTATTCCCACCATTTGCCGCCGTCTGGTGCTCTTCGCCGATATTCCACTTCACACCGTTGAGGTGATTGAAGCGGGCCATCATCTCGCGGTAAAACATGGTCCGCGTGGTGCCCAGTTCACCGTTGTCGAGCAGTTGCTCAATTTCCATTTCCTGTAGCACAAGCTGCGGCATGACGCCTTTTGTATTCATGTGCTCAAACACAATATTCCACTGCTCCAGCTTGGAAACATCAAAATGGAAGAAATCTTCGTGGGCAATCCAGGGAAAGGTATCTTTTCCGTCACCCTGCACGTTCATTACCATCATGAACATGCCGTTTACGCCGGCGCTTGAGAGGTAATTAATTGCACCAATAATTCCCTTGCCTTCGTCATTGCCCCAGGTCGGGTCTCCAGCATTCCAATCAGGAATGTGACTGCCATACGTTTTAGGAATCCATGTGCCTGTCGAAAAGGTATTGTCAAATCCTTCGTAGTTGAGGAAATTCTCTGGGCTACCCGTTCCGGTAGAAATGAACCACTCGCCACTATCAAAAAGCAGGTAATGCTCCCCTACCTGGCGCAGCGTGCCGCGTGCCCTAAAATCCAGCCCTGACTTGTCTGTCTCGCCAATCGTAAAGGAGCCCGTTATGCCATCAAAAGAATTTGGTGTGCCGGCAGTTGGTGAATCATCAACCGCAACGTTGTCGCCTTCACGGAAGGAGAGTTCATAGTTCCAGGTACCGGTAAGGTGGGGCGTAAAGCGGGCGCGCCACTTGGTCCCGCTGGTTGCTGACGTATTGGCAGCATCGCCATCCGCGGCAAAGAAGCCGGGCACCTCGATCGTTGTAGCGCCCTGTGTGAAGGTCACATTCAAGCGATAATCCAGGAAAGGATTGGGATCGGCGGTTTCAGCAGAGGAAGGTCCGTCTAGTGTAAGTGTAACAGGATGCCATTTTTTCAGCTCTCCTGTAATTTCAATCTCGCCAGTCTGGGCAAGGAGCGGCGAAGCCCCGAGATAACCAAACAGGCCAAAGATTAGCAGAAACCGTACTACTGTAACAAATTGGGTGTGGGCCTTGACCCATTGGCGCGTAAACATTGCAAACTGAAGGCTGACTATTGGATGTCGACGCAGAACAGACGTTCATATGCCGATGCGAACTATAGGCTTTGGGGTAACCTATGAGGTAGTAAATCTTTTTTACAGTTTACCGGTACTTTGGGCGCATGCAGCGTACAGTTTCGGATTTTCCGGGTGGCTCAAAATGACGTACAGGTCACCATCGACTTAACTAATCCATCGATTCATGGAAATAGGCATTTACAGTTTTGCAGAAACAACGCGTGATCCACACACCAATACAACAATTTCGCCGGCAGAGCGGATGAAGCACCTGGTAGAAGAGATTGTATTGGCTGACCAGGTTGGACTGGATGTATTTGGATTGGGAGAACACCACCGAACCGACTTTGCCGCGTCTTCGCCGGCAGTTGTGCTCGCCGCAGCCGCTGTAAAAACAGAGAAGATTCGCCTTACAAGCGCTGTATCTGTACTTGGCTCTGACGACCCGATCCGTGTATTCCAGGATTTTGCCACCATTGATCTCCTTTCTGGAGGCCGCGCAGAAATTATGGCCGGCCGCGGTTCGTTTGTAGAATCGTTCCCCCTGTTTGGATACGAACTCGATCAATACGACACCATCTTTGCCGAAAAACTGGACCTGCTACTCACCGTACGCGAGCAGGAGCAGGTCCGATGGGAAGGTACGCACAGGGCACCGCTAACCGGACAGGGCGTTTACCCGCGCCCCCTGCAGCAGCCACTCCCCGTATGGCTTGCTGTTGGCGGCACACCGCAATCCGTGGTCAGGGCCGCAACGCTGGGCTTGCCGCTTGCGCTTGCCATTATCGGCGGGCAGCCGGCACGGTTCAAACCTATGGTAGAATTGTACCGCGAAGTTGCCAAACAAGCCGGTCACAACCTGGCCGACATGCCGGTTAGCATCAATTCACACGGACACATTGCTGACGCATCGAAGCAAGCTGCTGATGAGAGCTACCCGTATTTTGCTGAAACGATGAACCGAATTGGACGGGAGCGGGGCTGGATGCCGATTACACGCGACCATTTTGAGTCGGAACGTGCGCCACACGGTGCAGCGCTCGTTGGCAGTCCACAGGAAATCATCGACAAAATCCTGTATGAACACGAACTTTTCAACAACGACCGATTCCTGATTCAGCTAACCGTAGGCTCTCTCCCCCATGATCAAACCATGCGCGCGATTGAGTTGTTGGGTACCAAAGTCGCGCCGGCTGTCAGAAAGGCCGTCGGAGAAAAGGTCGCGCTGTAGAAAAAGACCTGTAGCAGACGCCCTTACAGCTTCCGTAGTTTTTGCTTGAGCATTGTAGCCGCCATGGTGTACCCTCCGTCCGCACCATCTACAAAATGGATGTGTTTATCCTTGCGGTCGCGGACGTAGCACGACATGATGGATTCCTGGCTTACAAATAGGCCGTAGGTGATAACACCGGCTGCTTCCAGTTTATTGAGTTCAGTTTCAAGCAAAAGCCGCTGCGCGCGCTTGCCGGCAATTACCGTGTTAATGCGACCGTCTATGACGAGGGTGTCAGTTAAGTTAACCAGCTTTTCTATATACACTTTACCGGCACGCTGCTTTACGTATACCCACTTGCCAAACAGGGTAAAGAGCCAGTTTTTGAGTAAGTATCCGGCTTTTTTGCCACCGAGACGCACGCGCATTTCCAGGCCAATTTTGCCACGTGTTGCTTTCATCTTCAGTTGCGGCGCTGTGACTGGATTTCGGCTGTGGAAAGATCCATAGATATTATCAATTAGATCCACCACCTGTTTAAACGCCTTCATTTGCCGGGTTGCTGCTTGAGCAGAGACCAGGAGACAAACAACCTCGTGGGCTTCGGATGCCGGCTTGATTTTATCCCAGCGGCACTCCATACCGGTCAGATCCAGGTCAGCCATGGGTGGTTCCTGGAGCACAGCATCATCGTCTTCCCCTTTCACAATCCGCTCGGCTGCACCGAGCCCCTCCCCTAGCACAACAGGAATCGAAAACACGTCAGATACATGCAGCCGGCTGATTTGCAAAAGATGGCCCTGCTGCTGCAAAGATGCAACAGGCACAGCGCCAACCCTGAGGTCGAGACCAAAGTTGATGCGTGTATTTTCTCGATGCACCTTTAAGGCGTCCAAAGCCGGCTGACAGAGCGCTGCCGGGACAATCAAGGTGGCACCATCACCGCCAAAAAAGAAGGGGACTTCAATGTGCTGCCGTTGGGCAAGATTCAGCGTTGCGATGATACATCCCGTTGCAATGAGGTTAATCTCTTCGGAGCGCCCGGCGCGAAAAGCCTGCGTTGAGTTTTTAATATCTGTGATAATCACATGCCAGTCAGCCGGCACTTCCTTGAAATGGGCCCCGTTATCAAGCAAGGCGCTCAAAGAAACGCGCTGAACAGGGAGACTGGAAAAAAACTGGTCGCTTTGCACAAGTATGGGATGATTGGTACAGGATACGACGCGGTTGTGAACGGCTAAAATAACAAAATGGCTTTTTACATAGGAAATTAGGATTTTGGATTCCACCGTTTCCATTTTCCTCCGCCGCCCCGATACAATGTATACCCGTCTTACTACACAACTTGTCTTTTGCTGCATCCTCTTTGTACTTGTTAACGGTTGCACACAGCCAGCCCCAAAAGATGCCATCGCACAAGTCATCGCTGAAAATGCAACGCTGCAGCGTGTAGACACTTCTTTTGTATTTACAGAGGGGCCGGCCGTTGATGCTTCAGGGAACGTGTATTTCACCGACCAGCCCAATGATCAGATTGTAAAATGGTCAACGGATGGCGAACTGTCTGTTTTCATGCAGAACACCGGGCGCTCCAACGGCCTCTACTTCGACGATGCCGGCAACTTGCTCGCCTGTGCAGATGAAAACAACGAACTCTGGTCGATCAGTATGGACAAAGAAGTCAGCGTGCTGGTATCAGATTTTGAAGGTAAAAAACTAAACGGCCCAAACGACTTGTGGATTGATGCTGATGGCGGCATCTATTTCACCGACCCGTTTTACAAGCGCGATTACTGGACGCGCGAAGAAAAAAGAAATTGAAGACGAACGCCTGTATTATGTATCACCGGATCGTCAATCGGTATCGGTGGCTGCTGACGGCTTTGTCCGCCCCAATGGCCTCATTGGCACACCAGATGGCAAAACCCTCTATGTTGCCGACATTGGAGACAGCAAAACCTATGCGTTCACAATAAACCCGGATGCATCGCTAACGGACCGCCGGCTCTTTGCAGAGATGGGCTCAGACGGTATGACGCTCGACACCGCGGGCAATGTCTATTTAACGGGCAGGGGCGTCACCGTATTTAATGCATCTGGCGAGCAAATTGAACACATTGAAGTAGACGAAAAATGGACCGCCAACGTCACGTTCGGCGGTGCAGACAGACAAACCCTCTTTGTCACGGCCATGGGAGCGGTTTATACCCTCGACATGCAAGTGGCGGGTGTCAGATAAAGGTGGAGCCGGCTTTCTTTCACCCTAAACTGGAATCCCGATGGCGAGCACAAACCGTGTATCGCGCGCAGCATCCCCATGGGGACGCGTTATCTACTGGCTACCCACAGCCGGTTGTTTGCTAAGTTGTCTGCTTCTGTTTACTGGTTGCACCAACTCGGCATCTGCGCCCGCTTATGACCCTGACCACTCCCCGCCGCTCTCGCCCACCCAGGCCCTTGCCACTTTTCAGATAAAGCCTGGCTACAAAATCCAGTTGGTTGCTGCTGAACCACTCGTGGAAGACCCGGTTGGCCTCACATTCGACGAAGATGGCCGGCTCTGGGTCATCGAAATGCGCGGCTTCATGACGGACATAGAAGGGACCAATGAGGATGCCCCACTCGGACGCATTGCTGTATTGACAGATACTACAGGAGATGGGCTGATGGACACGCGCACCACGTTTCTAGACAGCCTGGTCCTGCCCCGTTCATTGGCCGTCGTTTCAGGAGGCGCCCTGGTTGCAGAGCAACTGCCATTGTGGTTTGCAGAAGATACAGACGGCGACCTGGTCGCTGACCGAAAAAACTTGATTGACGCTGAATATGGCGGTAGCGGCCTGCCGGAGCACTCCCCCAATGGCATGTGGCGGGGGCTAGACAACTGGTACTACAATGCAAAGTCGACCACCCGCTACAAAAGGGCAGGTGATGCCTGGACGCAAAGCGAAACCGAGTTCAGAGGGCAATGGGGCCTTTCCCACGATGACGCCGGCCGGCTTTTTTACAACTACAACTGGTCACAGCTACACGCAGACCTGGTGCCCCCCAATTACCTCTCGCGGAATCCCAGCCACACCCCCACAAGCGGCATCGACCACGGCCTAACGGTTGATCGCAGCATTTACCCCATCAGACCAAACCTTGCGGTCAACCGCGGCAACATTCCGGGTAACCTGGATGATGATGGCAAACTGCTCGAATTTACGTCTGCCTCTTCCCCACTTGTTTACCGCGGTACAGCATTACCGGGATTTCGCGGGGATGTGTTTGTTTGCGAGCCTGCCGGCAACCTCATCAAACGCAATACCATTGCAGAGAACGGTTTTACCCTCACCGCCGAAGCTGCTTACGAAGCGTCTGAATTCCTGGCCTCAACAGACGAGCGTTTCAGACCCGTGGCGCTCGCTTCGGGCCCCAGTGGTGCACTTTATATTGCGGATATGTACCGAGGCATTATCCAGCATGGCGCCTACATGACGCCGTACCTGCGGGAGGTGACCCTGAACCGCAAACTCGATACGCCGGTGCACATGGGACGCATCTGGCGCATTGTCCCCGATGACTGGCAGCCTCCGGCATCAACAGCATTATCCGAAGCCTCTGGCGAAGCGTTGGTTGCGATGCTCTCTCATGAAGATGGTTGGTATCGCGATGTTGCACAACGGCTACTCGTTGAGCAAGCAGACCCGGCCACCATTCCATTGTTGGAAACGGTGGTAATCAAAGGCGCCAATCCACTAGGCCGGCAACACGCGATGTGGACGCTGGCCGGCATGGATTACAAAGACCCGGCGACGTTCCTGGCGGCCCTCAAAACTGAAAATGACCTGGTCCAGATTGCTGCTCTGCGCATCCTCGAAGGCCTCAAAAAACGACAACCAGGTGCGAAAATAGCCGAGGTTACAACAGATATTTTGTCCTCCGCCTCTTCGGCTGTACAACTGCAACTTGCCCTGACGCTCGGCAGCCTGGTAAAAACGAATTCGTCTTCTCCCTTGCTAGGCATACTTTCTCAAAACGTACACGAGCCTGTAATGCGCGATGCTGTCATGAGTAGCCTGCATAACTGGGAGATGGCTTTTCTCGAAGCTATTTGGCAAGCGCCATCCTGGCAAACGCCAGATCCAAACCAGTCTATTTTTCTGGAGATGCTTACAACGGCCATCTCCAACCGGCAACAACCGGAAGAGATGACGCAGCTATTTGCAAAAATCGAAGCTGCAAAAGCAAATAACAATGTACGCGCCGATATCCTCGTCGATGCACTTGCGGTAAATGGTCCCAAACACAGCGATACCCCAACCATGCTCAAAACGCGGCCGACGCTTGTAGCTTCATCAGACGCTACATGGCAAACGCGCGTGGCCAATGCCATGCAGGGTATATCCTGGCCCGGTAAGCAAGCTGCACCCGTTTCAACAGCTAATGAACAAACCATGGATGCGCAAACCCAGGCGTTGTTTGCGGCCGGAAGGCAACAGTACCTTGCAGGTTGCGCCGGCTGCCACGGCAACAACGGCGCCGGCCTGAATCGATTTGCGCCTCCATTGGCTTCATCTGAATGGGTCACAGGTGATCCAACGCCGCTAATTCGCCTCGTGCTGCACGGCCTCGAAGGCCCCATCACGGTCAATGGAAAAAACTACGACGCACCTGAAATTTTGCCTGTAATGCCAGGCCACTCAGTACTCGACGATCGCGAACTCTCCGCCATCCTTACGTATATCCGGCGCGCTTGGGACAACAACGCGACACCCATAGATGCAAGAACAGTTAGCCGTGTACGCCATCGCTCACAGGGCCGCGTTGTGCCATGGACCGTCGACGAATTGCTCAACGCACCTGAAGTACTCGAATAACCAAGCAGCGCTTCATCCACCAACCCCCTAACGTCATGAATCGTCGCCAATTTCTGGAAACCACGGCAACCGCCTCAGCGATGGCCCTCGCGCCACTATCAGCACCCTCCCTTGTCTTGCCCCAATCTCTGGGGCCACGGATGGGCATCAGTATTGCCTCGTACGCCATCCGCTGGCGTTCAAAAGCAGCTAGTAAACAATATCCGGCCTTTACGGATGCGTTGCAGGTATTGGCCCACAGCCAACAGCTTGGCGCAGGCGGTATACAGATTGGCGTACGGGGATGGGCAGAGGCCTTTGCCGGCAAGGTGCGCGATGCACGCGAAAAACATAACCTGTATCTGGAAGGGCAGATCTCCCTTCCCAAAGATGACGGAGATGACCTGGCACGCTTTGAACACGAAGTAAAAAATGCACGGGAAGCCGGCGCCACCATTTTACGCGCCGTCTGTCTTGGCGGGCGTAGATATGAGACCTTCTCCACCCTCGCCTCTTTTCAATCGTTCAAAGCAGATTCAATAGCTGCCCTCGAAAGGGCTGTACCCGTTATGCAGCGCAACCGGGTAAAGCTTGCAATAGAAAATCATAAAGATTGGCGCATTCAGGAGATTATTGCAATCATTGAGCACCTTGGCAGTCCGTGGATGGGGATTACGTTGGATACAGGCAACAACATTTCGCTACTCGAAGACCCGATGGAAGTAGTTGAAGCCCTGGCCCCCTATACCTTCACAACCCATTTCAAAGATATGGGTGTTGCCCCCTACCAGGATGGATTCCTCCTTGCGGAAGTCCCGCTCGGAAACGGCATGCTCGACTTGTCGCGGGTGGTGCAACTGTGCCGGCATCACAATCCTGACGTCACATTCAATCTCGAGATGATCACACGCGATCCATTGAAAATTCCATGTATGACAGATGCATACTGGGAGACATTTGACAACGTAAACGGACGAGAACTCGCGCGGGCGCTTCGTATGGTGGAATCTGCCGCCGGCAAAACACTGCCGGGTATCTCAGACAAAAATCCCGAAGAGCAACTTGCATTTGAGGAGCAAAACGTACGATCATCCTTTGCCTACGCATCCACCCATCTTGGGCTTGGCTAACGCACGTACGGAAATACACACGCACAAAATACATCGAACAGGTATTTTCAAACCTTCGTTCGCACCCATAACCCATTTACCTGATATCACATGAGCACCCAAGCGCTTCCCGGCATTAAACAATTTGATCTGACCAATAAAACCGCCCTTATCACTGGAGGCTCAAAAGGCCTGGGCCTGGCTATGGCAGCCGGCCTGGCTTCAGCTGGTGCAAATGTAATGCTGGTGAGCCGCAACGCCAGTGTTGGTGAAGAAGGTGCAGCAACCATACGCGATACCTACGGCACCAGGGCCATTGCCTTTGGTGGCGATGTGACGGATCTCGACCAGATGGAAGCCATGGCAACAACAGCCATGGACACCTTTGGCAGCATCGACATTTTGATCAACAGCGCCGGCATCAACATCCGCGGCCCGATTGATGAGCTCACCTATGAAGACTTTAACCAGGTGATCGATATCAACGTCAATGGCACGTGGCTGGCCTCTCGCGCTGTAACACCGCACATGAAAGCTGCTGGCAGAGGCAGTATCATCAATATTGCCAGTACGCTTGGCGTAGTTGGTGTCCCTAACCGCACCCCGTATGCTTCAAGTAAAGGCGCGGTGGTACAGATGACACGCGCCCTTGCCCTCGAACTGGCGCCATTTAATATCACCGTAAACGCCATTTGCCCTGGCCCTTTCCTCACAGAAATGAACCTGCCCATCGCCAACACCGAAGATGGCAAGAAGTTTATCATCGGTGCAACAGCGCTCAAACGTTGGGGTGAACTGCGCGAAATCCAGGGCGCGGCCATTTTCCTCGCCAGCGACGCCGCCAGCTACATGGTAGGGTCGCTCCTCACTGTGGACGGCGGATGGACGGCTCAGTAAACTGGTTTAAGGTTGAATGTTTAAAGTATTCTTAACTGGCCTCATCCCAGACCAACCTTAAACATTCAACCTTAAACTTTTAACCCACTTCCTTAGACATTTTCCGGGAACGGATGCGCCCAGGGTTCGCGGTAGGGGCGGACCAACAGGTGGGTGGCTTCTGTGTCTCCTTTTACGATGCGGTTTACGGGATCGTATACCATTGGACGTCCAAGCTCCATCGACATGTTGGCGAGGATGCAGGACGCTGTTGAGATATGACCGTTTTCAATATCCGCAACCGGCGTGGTGTTATTTTCGATGGCTGACAGGAAGTCGAGCATATGGTGCCGCGTAGCCGGCGCTGCGTGCAACTCTATGTCTTTCTCAGTGACGTCCTCCGGATACTCTTCACGTTCGTAAATCACATCCATTTTCATGGGCTCAGCGTCGCCGCGGGGGATAAAGTCGTATTTGTGTACGCTGGCTGCCAGGGTCCCTTTTTCACCGTAGAGTTTGAAACTCCAGGGGTACTCAGGATCTGCCGGCGTTCCCCAGGAACGGTGCTGCCAAACGCAATCCAGCTCATCGTAGTGAAACACGGCATTCTGCGTGTCGGCCGTAGTGGCTTTGCTTTCTTTCTGAACGTAAATCCCGCCAGAAGACGAGATTTTATTGGGCCAACCGAGGTCGAGCATCCATCGTACAGTGTCAAACATGTGGATACACATGTCGCCCATAATGCCATTGCTGTATTCCATCATGGCGCGCCACCAACCGCGGTGAGGGATCCCATCATACGGGCGTTTCGGCGCTGGTCCTACCCACATGTCATAATCCAGAAAATCAGGTACCGCCTCCAGACCAGGTGCTTTATTGGCGCGCATGTGGTAGTAACAGCACATTTCAACATGCGAAACTTTTCCGAGTAAACCTGCATCGACAATGTGCTTTTTTGCATGCAGGATGTGCGGCGTACTTTTACGCTGTGTCCCAACCTGGACTACCTTGTTGTACTTGCGTGCCGCAGCCAAAACGGCCTCTCCTTCGATTACATCAACGCTGATAGGTTTTTGCAGATACACGTGCGCGCCGGCTTGCAAGGCCTCGATGGCCTGCAAGGCATGCCAATGATCAGGAGATCCAATGAGCACAATGTCCAGGTCTTTCTCAGCCAGCATTTCCCGATAGTCTGTGTATGTCCGGGGCTTCTTGCCCGAAGCCTGACGTTGGCTGGTGAGCTCTGCTGCACCAGCAAGCATATTGCTATCAACATCACACAGCGACACCACATCAACAGGTGCCACCTGGATCAGCCGAAACAAGTCACTTTTCCCGTACCATCCTGAACCAATTAACCCAACCCGCATGGGTTCTTTTCGATGTAAAAAGTCCAGTGCGCCGGGCCCCAGGGTAGATAGCGCAAGCGATGCTGTTGCAGATTGAAAAAATTGGCGGCGGTTCATCATCGTTCCGAGGGAATGGTTGTGTTTTTGGTGGTTCTGCAAACTACAACCTTTTTACAGCAAGGATCAAGTTTGTCATGCTACGTAAAAGCGGATTCCCTGTCGTTTGACACATCATTATTACGTTTTTGTCTATAACAGTGCAGTGTAATTGCCGCTGCATACCAAACGCCTGCAAGGTGCCGGCCACCTTGCTCCTTTTCGGCCTATCTAATGTCTATCATGCATCACCTATCGAAGCACTTGCGATTTTACCAAACAGTGCTGCATTTTTGGGCTGCGATCTTGTTGTTTGTGCCGGCAGTTGCTGCGCAACATACAGGTACACTATCAGGCAACATTACCAGTTCAGAAGACGCGCCGCTTGCAGACGTACAGGTTACGCTCATCAATACATCTCTAACAGCAAATACAAATGAGGCCGGCGCGTTTTTTCTCGCTGGTATCCTACCTGGCACCTACACGGTACAGGTGCAAAAATCCGGATTCGAAACCAAGACTTTTACAAACCTGGTTGTTCATTCTGGCGCCACGCGGGTTTTGCAAACGGAATTAGACGCTGCCTCGAACGCAACCAGCACCTTACCTTTCCCAACAGCGCAAACTCAGTCACAAGTAATTGGCACCCGCCACGTATTGGCCGGGCAGGAGCTTACTTGGTCACCTTCACGGGGAGCGGCTGCTTTTGGCAGAACCCGAGCCGGCATCGCCACATTTGATGGCTTTGATGACCTCTATGTCCGTGGCACGCGTGCTGATCAGATTGACTATTTTCTCAATGGCATCCGGCTTGAAGGTGATGCCCACCGCTTCATTCCCGAAGCAGCCATTCAGCAAATCACGGTTGAAACAGGCCACCTCGATGCTTCCTATGGCGACCTGCTTTCCGGCGCCGTTAACATTAGCACACACGCCGGCAATGCGCCGTATTTTGGTAATTTTGAAGCCCTGACTTCTGAGTCGCTCGATCCGTTTGGATACAGCGTGTTCTCTGGCGCACTGGGTGGTTCGTGGCTTGACAGGAGAGTTAGTCTTTTTGTTGCCGGCGAGTATAACGATCAACTGGATAGCGCACCCAGTGCGATCGGGCAATTGCAAATTCTACCCGCAGTACTCGAAGACCTGAGAAACGCACCTATGGCCCTTCAGGCGACAACACAGCGTGGCGAAGAAATTTTGCTACCTCTACCCGCAGCCCTTAATGCCGGCGCCACGATCCTGGTTGATGACAACGGCCTTGTAGATATCCAGAGTGACCAAATTGTATTTTCCGATGGCACACGTCTCGCAGCAGCCGATATAGATCCACAGTCCCTAAGCTATGCGCCGGTAATGAGGGCCAATTATCTGACACCCGATCAATTCAGCATTGAGTCAGCAAAGCTCGGCCGGCAACAATCCGCGAAGTCGTTTATCGGAACCCTGGCCGTTCAACCGTTGCCCCGCACCCGGCTCCAGTTGCAGGGCCGGTTTTATAATACCCAACAGGACGAGCAGATTGCAAACATAAACCAGCAGGTTATTTTTGCACCAGAGATCGTCCCAACAATCGAAAAACAGGACGCACAGTGGAATTTCTCCTTATCCCAGCACCTGGGCGCAGCCACTTTTGTGCATGTATATGGCGACTTCTGGAAAAACAAAAGCACTACCTTTGACCGTCGCTTTGGACGCGATTGGGATGCACTGCTCGAATACGGCAACATTGACAGCCCGGTGTATGACGTATTAAGGGGCTATAAAAACCTGCAATTTGTCAACGAAATCCGTGTTGACGACCACGGCACGCCAGGAGACCCATCCGACGACACAGAATTCACGGTCAGAATTCCGGCCTATAATACCTTGTATGAAGATGGTAGCGGCCCGCCCCTTAGTGATGAGGTGGTCGCCAGCCTTGCGCAGGTGCCAGGCGGGCGATTCAACAGTTTTGAGCAGGCTGAAAGCAATCGTTTTCAAATAGGCGGCTACCTCAAAACGCAGCAAGCCAATCATGCCTTGGAAGCCGGCTTCCTATACGAGAAACGTACGCATCGATTCTGGCAGCTAAATGCGCCCTTGCTTGCCAGGTTTTCGGAAGGATCTCCACTAGAGCTCTCCCACACGCCGCCTATTGACCGTCGATACCCGTTTTACAGTTCTGTCCCGTACGATGTACTCAATGCAGCAGTTGGGGTGTATTACGGCTATGACATCACCGGCCAGGGCAAGGTAAACAGCGAAGACCTCACCGGCTTCCTTTCTTCTGATCCAGACAAGCCCCTCGAAGCGTACAACCTGAAACCGTACCAACCCATCACCTACGCCGGGTACGTACAAGACAAAATTGTGTGGGAAGATGTTGTCCTCAGCTTCGGATTACGCGGGGAAGTGTTCGACAACAATATCCGCGTATTAAAAGACCCTTTTTCACGCCTACCCATTTGCAGGGCCGGCAACATTGGCAGTACGGTGAATGATATTGCCTGTGGCGAAGGCTCCCTGCCCATAACCGTTGACGAAGACTTTGCCGTTTATTTTGTAGAGGATCAGGTTTCCGGATACAGAGACAACGAAGGCAATTTCTATTCAGCCGGCGGCATCAGAACGGATCAGGTAGATGGTAGCGCACGGCGTGTTTCCAATACGATTGAGACATCACAATTTGAAGATTATAAACCGCAATTTGCCCTGATGCCTCGCGTCGGCGTAAACTTGCTGGTGCATGACGACTTGATGCTCTTTGCCAGCTACAACGTGTTAACCCAGGCCCCCTACACAAACAGCTTTGCAACGCTTGCCCAATTTGCCGGCGGCCGTGCGCTTAACAACACCGGATTAAAGCCCGAGCGCATGAGAAAAATTGAGCTAGGCTTTGATCGCTCGGTTGGCTTACACAGGCTGCGGGCATCGCTATTTGTTTATCGGGGAAGTAACCTCGTGAGCTTACGGGTGATGACGCCGGCTACATATTGGGGGGCAAACAACCGGGGTACCAGCACAAGCAAGGGATTGGAGCTTCACTATGCCCTCCGCGGCATCAAGGGCCTGACAGGAGACGTCAGCTATACCTACAGTATAGCTGAAGGCACACGCCCAGGCTCCCACAGCCTGTTGAATAACTACTTCTCCACAATTACATCCAACCATACCTATCCGCAGGACTTCGATCAGCGACACAACTTAAACGTCTCGCTGGCCTACGCAATCGACAAAGCAGCCGGCCCCCAAATACTTGGTATCTATCCCTTCGAGAACCTGCATATCGCTGCTGATTTGCGTGCCGCGAGCGGATTCCCGTACACGGCAGCCACAACGGCAAGACCTCTCACTGGTGAAACTACGTCTGCCCTGGAAACGCTGGGCAATTTCAACGGCGTCAGAATGCCGGCAACAACCCGCCTGGACCTGCAGATCAACCGGTCATTCCACGTCCAACAAACCCAGGCCACCTTGTTCTTTCAGGTACTGAATTTGTTCGATCACCGCAACGTGAACCAGGTGTGGCCCTTTACCGGCAATCCGAATTACGATGGGTTTCTTTCCTCAACAGCCGGCCAGTCGTTTTTGGAATCACAGCCGGCCGTTGCAGAAACACTGTACCAGCACAGAAGCCGCGTCCCCAACTGGGTAGGCATTCCGAGGCTCATACGTCTCGGGCTCAATGTTACTTTCTAATGTTTGACCTCAACCAGGCGTAGCAACATGTTATAATTGGGCGAGATATCTATCTGCTTCGCGGGTAAGTCGATTCTGTTCACCAAGGCCCTCAGCCAGGCGGCCACGGCCAAGAGACAACAGCGATTTGGCCCGGGCTTTTTCGCCACGCGCCAGATGATACATGCCAAGCGCAACCTCCGCTTCACCGATCCGCCAATCATCGGTCTCAAAGGCCTTTTGCCGTATGCGGAGCGAAGCTTCGAGCAGGGGCGCAGCTTCGTCTAGCCGGCCTTGCGACAAGTGCAACTTCCCCAGTGCAATCTGCGGACGCACACGTGTATGGTGATCCTCGGGCAAACTGCTTTTAGCAAATACAGCAATGGCTTCTTCCAAAAACTCCTGTCCCTCAGCAATCCGTCCCATTTCAAATAGAATCTGCCCTTTGATGGACATACTTACAGCTACAAAGCGGTGATTGGCATCAAGCTTCTCGCTGTCAATGTCGATAGCCAGATCGGCATAAGGCAGCGCTTCTTCATAACGTTCGAGCTTGTACAACACATTGGCCAGGTTGCTTGCGCATGAAGCCACGCCTGGATGTCGTTCGCCAAAATGTCTTTTTGCCAACACCAGCGACCGACGATGGATTACTTCTGCCTCTTCATAATTGCCAAGTGAACCAAGGGCAACACCAAGATTTGAGAGGGCAATTGCGATGGTAGGATGGTCTTTACCCAGTACTTCCTCACGCAACACCAGGGCTTCCTTGAGTTGGACTACCGCTTGCTTCAAATCGCCCATTCGGATATAGTTGCCACCCAAATTACCAAGCAACTCAATGGTAAAGGGATGTTTTTCACCAAGGGCATTGCGTTGAATATCCAGCGCTTCCAAATAGATGGCTTCGGCCTCTGTATTTTTCCCCATTTCGGTCAACACATTGCCAACCTGGTTCATGCCCTGAACAACAAGGGGATGGGCTTTGCCAAACAATTGCTCCCGGATTTCCAACCCTTCTTTGCCAAGCTGCTCAGCCTCTTCAAACTCTCCTTTGTTACGCAACACTTCAGACAGAGAATGCAAAACGCCAGCGAGGTTGTCGACATTCCCGTCCGGGTAGTCGCGATAAATTGCCAAAGCCTGGCCGAAGTATGTTTGGGCCAATTCAAATTCAGACAACAAACCAACAACATCGCCCATATGGGTGTAGACCGGAGCTGTGTTTAAATGTCCTTCACCATGAACGGCTATCAACGAATTCAAGGCTTCCAGATAAATGGCCTTGGCCTCATCATATTTCCCCAGGTCCGAGAAAACGGTTCCCAGCCTGTCTTGCGCTTGCGCATAGGCAGTAATCACAGTTTCTTCTGTAAGATCATATGAATACCCTAGCACATCAACCAGCAGGCTTTCAGCTTCCGTATAGCGACCCTGATCTTGGAGTACCGATGCAAGGAGGGTGTTATCCTGCAAGGTAGTTGTGCCACTGCTTGACCCAGAGGCCGCACGTCGTGTCTGGGCTTGCTCAACCCAACTTTCGGCTTTGTCGTACGCGCCCATGCGTTGGTACATGCGGCCAAATACAGCCATCATTTCCGACTGCAACGCCGGCTCTCCGCCAAGTTCTCCTTCTATGCGTTGCGCACCCCGTTCCAGAATATCATAGGCAGACAAAGTATCACCCAAGGCATTGTCCGGATCGGTTGACTCAAATACATCAACCAGAAATTCGGTGATACGAGCCGATTTAACGGCTTCACGCTGCGCAATGTCACGTTCTTCAGACGCTACGCGGGATTGCTCACGAGCAACCTGGGCCTGCATGAGGGTTCCGATTAAGCTGGCGATCAGCAATATAATAGCGAGGCTTGCAGAAAGTACGCCGGCTTTGTAACGGCCATAAAACTTGCGCATGCGGTAGCCGAGCGTATCCGGGCGTGCTTTTACAGGTAATCCAGCCTGGTATCGATCAACTTCATCAATCAATGCGGCCATTGACGGATAGCGACGCTCCGGCTCTTTACGAAGGGCCATCTGCACAATCATGTCCAGGTCCCCTTCTACGTGCTGCGTAAGCATAACCCCGGTGGTGCTGCGGGCACTGGCGATGTCTTCTATTGTGGAATTATCCACCTGGCTCTTCTGACGCAGCGAAGCGCTGGGCAGAGAAACCTTGTGCGTACGCATCGCTTTTTCGATAGCAGGAAACTGCCGAATTTCGAAGCGGATTGGCAATTGCCCGCATAGCAGTTCATACAGCAACACGCCCATGGCGTATACATCCGTTGCCGTGGTTATGGATTCGCCAAAAATCTGCTCGGGCGCAGCGTATTCAGGCGTCATCACCCGCCCACCTTGCATGGTAAGCGCAAGCACCGTTTCATCTATATCTTCGCTCAGCACCTTGGCAATGCCAAAATCAAGGAGCTTCACTTCACCGTCATTGGTCACGAGAATATTCGACGGTTTAAGGTCGCGGTGAACAATCAGATTACGATGCGCAAATGCTACAGCTTCTGCTACTTTTTTAAAAAGCTCCAGCCGGCGGTTGATATTCAGTTTTGCCTGGTCACAGTAGTCTGTTATGGGCACACCCTGTACAAACTCCATAATCAGATACGGGCGGCCATCTTCCGTAGCACCTCCATCGAGTAAGCGGGCAATGTTTGCGTGCTGCAAACCGGCCAGGATCTGACGCTCAGCCATAAAGCGGCGCACCAACTGATCGGTATCCATACCCCGCTTGAGGATTTTGAGCGCCACGGTATGGTCAAACTGACCATCTGCCCTGACTGCTTTGTACACCACGCTCATACCGCCACGACCAACTTCTTCCACGAGTTCGTATTCACCAAAGCGCGTGCCTTTTGTCGGGATCGGTCCGTAAGCATCTTCTGTTGAAAGTTGCTGGATAACCTGTGCAACATCAGCTGGCACATTGCCTTCAAGAAAAGTATCCGCTTCTCCGCCGGCCTCCCAAAGTTCCATCAATATTTTTCGCAACGCAGTATCATCCTGCGACGCTTCCTCCAGAAACATCGTCCGCTGCGCTGCCGGCAGGTCGAGTGCCTGATCCAGCAACGCCTCTATTTTTTTCCACTTATCTGAAGAGATGGGATCCAAGTAATGCCTCCTGCAATCAGGTTTACCGACGCAATAATAAGCTGTATGCTCATTTATAAACGTAATACCCGCGGGTCACGCGACATGTTACGACACGCTATTCAGATTTTTCTACGGGTGGTTGTTTTATTTGCTTCAACGCCGGCCAAAATATAATGTCAAACGCTGCATCTTTCTCTTCACTTACAATAAAAATATTCCACCCTACTATGTCGCTTTCAGGTCGTTATTTGCGCAAATTCGGGTATATTCAATCTGATGTCTAAATCAGTTCTCTACCCACATGAGCGCCTATCATTATATCATAACCGTACACGGCATGGGAGAAAGCCGATACGGAGAAACCACGTTACCTGTAATCAGCCGGTGTGCTGAAGTTGTCAACGACGTGCTAACACCCAAAGCCCAGACCTCAAAAGACCGCCGCGCTTCCTTCAAGAAAAAAGGCCGAGACTTTGTAACATTGGGCGCATACGTAGGTGCCAGTCCCCTCGAAAACAATGCCCGTCCCTGGGTTGAGTTTGAAGGCATTCCTACCGAAGCGGCGCCAAGGAAAACCTTCACCGGTATTGCAACCCATGACCCAGATGGCAAGCTGATACGGTTTGCCGAAATTTGGTGGAAAGACCTTGTAGATGTAAACGAACATGTTCTCGAACCTGCCAGTCCCTGGGCAGATGGACTGATTGGGCGGATCGAACGCATGAACACGCAGCCCCCCACCTGGATGCCACAACTCCTGTTCAAACTCCAGGATGTGCTAGGCCCGCTGCAAACTATTCTTGGATCGCGTGTACCCGATGTGGAAGATCTTGCGTTCAACAAATACCTGGGCGATGTACAGATCTACGCAGAATACGAACCGATGCGCGGTACCGCAGTACGTCGATTCCATGAGCGGATGAACCAGCTCTGTTCGGCGCACTACGACGCGTTCACCCACCTGCCCGAAGCTGAGCGCCCCAAACCACACTTTACCATCATTGCGCACAGCCTTGGCTCGATTATGTCGTTGGATGCACTGATGTACGCCCACCGAGCCTCCGGTACCACAACGGACACAGCCAACTTCCCTTTCCCAGGTTATGCAGCCGTTGATGCTGAGGCACCGGCAAACAACTGGATCAACTATGTGGATACCTTCGTGACTCTTGGATCTCCCATCGATAAATTTCTCTTGTTTTGGCCGTATCGATACCAATATCTCAATGACGAGGCCTGGATTGACCCCGCCCTGCGCAACAAGCGCCGGATACGACACATCAACTATTGCGACGAGCAAGACCCGGTAGGACAATCACTCGATACGCTGCGGTCTACCCGCGCTTATGCGCAGTTATTTACGGCAACGTTCGACGAACACAAGCCGGCATCGGATGATCACACCCCCACGGCAACCCGCGTTGTTCAGCGCGTTACCAACCAGGTCACCAAGACCATCCAAAACATCATCAAACGCACCGGGATAAACCGGGAAGGCGACAAAAACAACGAATTTGATGTAGTTTACCGCCGCTCCATCTGGCCCGGACTCGCTCATACGAGCTACTGGAAAGACAAAGATCTTTTCAAAAACATTCTGGAGCACGTCTTGAAAAACAAAGCCGGCTCCCGGTCCAATCCAAATGTTGTGCGGGACAAAAAAGGGATGTATATCCTGATTACGTTGCTCACTTATTTCATTGTGCCATTCCTGATTGTCGCGCTCGACACAATGACCTACGACTCTTTTCTCGAGCCAGAAAGCTGGAAAGGATACCTCGCCGTTGGAGCGCTCTTTGTTTGTGCTTGCTGGATTAGCCGGGAAGTGGTAAACCTGCTCGTCTGGTGGCGGCAACTGCTTCGCAACAAACGAAGCCGCGAGGTGGTCCCGCAGACGGTAACTTCCATCTTTGTAAAATGGATTGTGCGACTGGGTATGCCGCTGGTTGCGCTGGGTTTCGCCCAAGTTGCCATTGATAACTCTGGCACGTATGTCAATGAAGTCAAAACGCTTCAAACAGTGCCTGCCCCAACAAATACACCTGTGGATGGCACAGCAGCAGAAACCCTATGGCCGGCAACACCCGACTTCCTTGAACCCTTCTTGCTTATCAACGGCAAAACCCATGACGTATTCGCCTTCTGGCTCTGCCTTCTCGGCCTCTTGATGGCCCTGACAGCCTACCGGATGAACGCCAGTAATTTCAAGGAAAGCGCACGATATGAGTCATACCTTAGCATTCCGGTTGATATCATTGTTTTGTTGTCAGGATACTGGTTGTTACTCACCCTGTGGCAGGGCAATGAAAATCTGCAAATATTTGCAGGTAACATCTGGACCCACCCACTTGGCCTTACGTCACTGGCCGCACTGGCTGGTTGGCACCTCTTCACAGTTGTTCGAAACCTCACAGTAAAAAACAAAAAGCAGTTCCTGCAGATTACTCAGGAAATTGTGGTATCATTTATCGTGCTCGGGGTAGGCTGGCTGCTTGTTACCCAACTGACCACTTTTATTGGAGACTTCTTCCCCAGCCGTCTGAGCCCCGACGCGCGGATGCGCACGGCGTTTTTCTGCGTTATTGGATTTGTAGTGTGGATCTACATGGCGATGCGTTTCTACGTAGCCAAGGTCCAGTTAGGCGCAGACAAAGTGCCAAGATTTGCCTCGTATTACGGCAAATATGACACCTAGGGAGTTTCGCACCTGAATTGATCAGGCTCCGTGCCGTCACCCTCACCAAGGAAGACGGCGCGTGCAGGATACGCGCAGAGCGGGCGCTGCATGATTACCTTGCCTTGCTGGCGCTTGGTGGCCAGCAGCGTATCCGGCGCACGGTTTTCTTCTACCCATGCTTGTATGGCAGTCAGCCAGTCAGCAGCATCCGGCCCTGGTCCGCCGCCACAGTGATGTACGCCGGGCATAAGAAATAGACGAGTGAAGTCTGTTGCATGCGTATTCTGTTTCTGGACATCCTCAAAATAGTCGATGATGCCCAGGGCAGTTAGCGCAGCATCGGTCCATCCCGACCAGTAAATAATTTTCCCGCCGGCAACGTTAAAATGGGTCAGGTCTGGGTCTGTTGCATCGAGGATTGCCCCTCCAGCACGCGTATCACTTTCCCAATTGTCAAAATCGTACGCGGCGTAGGCCCAGTCTGGGTCATCAAAGAAAATATATTTAAAGAGTTCTGTACCGAAGGCAAATTGCAG
>JBCCIM010000064.1 GCA_039111535.1 Bacteroidota bacterium
AAACGTGTTGGCAATGAGCACGTCATCCCAGCCGTCGCCATCGAGGTCGGTGATGATTGCATCGCGGGCAATTGTTGGCTCGGCTGCGAAGCCGGGTGCCAGGTCAGCCGTGCGATCGACAAGCGTGCCGGATTCGTTCATGATCAGGAGATCTGTACGCGCCCCTGTGCCCATAAAGCCTTCTTTGCGCACCACGATGATGTCATCCCAGCCATCTTTGTCGAGATCACCCACGGCGATGTCTTTTTCTTCTTCATCACCCACGATAGAAAGTGTGCCGGAATCGTCTGTATAATCGATCCACGTGCCACGAGCGGCATCAATATTCCAATTGAAAGTTACGCTGCCATTGCTGCCACCATCGGTGACATCAACAGTAACAGTTGCTGAGCCGGCGCTGCCAGCCACAAGGCCACCACTGATCAGACCTTCGGTACTGATCGACACGCCATCAGGCAGTCCGCTTGCCGAGAAGGTCAATGGGTCGCCATTGTCCTGCTCAACTTGTATGGCCAGCGAAACAGCTTCACCTTCTGCGCCCGTCTGGTCGCCGGGGTTGGTCAGGACTATAGGTGGTAGCGCAAATCCATCAAAAGGAATCGGGCCGGCCTCATCAAAGACCACAAACCCGGCTACTTCTGTAGTATGCCCCACTTCATCATTGGCGGCTTGCTCTTCTTCTGCAAATATCTCCACACTACCGCTGCCCAGGCTCTGGTACCTCATGGTTGCCGGATCGCCACCGTCGACCGTTTGAAAATCTCCAAAGAAAACGGGGTTTGTCGCGTAGCTTTGCGCAAAGGTTATGGTATGCCACGCATCGGTGACATCATTCCCGGTTATGCCGGCTTCGTTCGGTATGGCTGCAGCATCTGATCCAGTAGCAATAGCAACCCAGTAGACCGTTTCAGCACCATGTTCGTTTGTTGATCCTTCCTGTTCTTCCAACTGAACACTGAAACCGGTAGCACTAACTGATGTGTTTCGAGACGTAACTGCTGCCGCGTCGTTTGCACTGCCAACCTGGGTTAAAACGACCGGATTGCTGCTAAAGGCATCTTTGAAGGAAACGCTGTTAAATGCGTTGCCGCTAATGGTTGTGAAACCAGCCTGGATACTGCGTCCATCTGACATCGCATGTGAGCCGGCTTCGAGTACCATGTAGGCCACCGTTTCTGAACCGTGCACCCCATCGAGGTAATCCCATTCGTCGAACTGGAATTCAAAACTGTTTTCGGTGACGTTACGTACGCGCATCGTCAGTTTGTTGTCACCGTTGTACGACGGCGGCCCCATCACGACCACAGGATTGGTATACGAATTATCCAGAGTCACGGTATGCCACTGGCTGCTGCCCGTCTGCTCTGCCGTAACCATTCCGATTTCACCTTGCGCTTCAGCAGGCGTCCAAACATCCCAACTAAAGGATGCAGAAGCATCAAGACTACCGTCGGTTACTGTCACGTCAACGACATTCTCTGCAGCACTGGACGCTTCAATCGTACCACTAATAAGTCCGTCACCATTAATTGTCAGTCCAGCAGGAAGTCCTTCTGCTGAGAAGGAGATCAGATCGCCTTCAGGATCAGAGGCAGCTACCTGCAAAGAGACCACTTCACCCGTGTAGCTGTTTTGATCCGTAATGGCATCAACAACCGGCGCTGTGTTTGGCGCTGGCGGTGCTACAAATAACCTGCTCTCAGGGATTGTCTGTTTGTCTATACCTGGGCCTTCGTACTGTACAACAAGTGATGCTGCCCCACCGTGCTCAAAAAATGTGACTTCGATGGCATGGTATCCTTCATCGAGGTTCACAACACCGGATTGCTCTGCAGCCGCGTGCAAGCCATCATTATCTACAACCATGTTATCATTGATGAACAGTTGGCTGCCATCATCAGATGTTGTGTAGAAGGTGTAGTCTCCTGCAGTTTCGATGTTAACATATCCCGTAAAACGGAATCCAAAGAAGTCTTCTGTATCTCTGTTAGAGATATCGAAGTTGTTGATGACTTCCGTATTAATTGGAACGAGCGTATCAAAGTCAGGCAGCAGCGACCAGCTTCCTTCGTAGTATTCAGAGACAATACCCGCACCTTCTGGGATGACTTCCCATATAAATTCTGCGTCAACCGTATTCAGGCCGTCTGAAACGGTGAGTGCTACGGTGTATGTACCTTCTGCACCATTGGCAATGGTACCTGAAATAAGCCCAGAACCGCCATCGATAGAAAGTCCGGTTGGAAGCCCGGTAGCTGTATAGCTTAATGAGCCATTATCAGAATCGGAAGCTACAATTTGCAAGGAAACCAGGGTGCCTTCAGTTGAAATCTGTGTACCCGGATTTGCAAGATTAGGAACACCTTCAGTAGAAATCTGAATGACTGCAGCCTCAGAAGGAACGCCGTCTGCGTTAACGCCAAAGAGCATCCAGTAGCCCGGGGTCATCACGTTCTCATTGGCATGCATGGCAACGTCGTAGATGCCGGCGGTTGTTTCTGTAAATGCAAGGCTGATTTGACGTACATCACTGTCGACACCGTGCGTGGTAGAAGACATTTTGATTGCGCTGAAGCGCGTACGGCCGGCCGTAGCAGCAACTTCAATGTTTTGGCCATTGCCTGTAACGCCAGGTGCTGAAGAAATCACCGGACGCGTAGCCAGTGAGCCATCGTCGTTAAAAAGGTAGGGTGGAGAGTAAATCTGTGCGTCGATATGGTTCGCGGCACAACCGACGCCACACAAACCACCGCCACCAGTCCATACGCGCCCATCAGTCATGAGCAACGCAACGGAGTGGTAGTTTCTAGGAATAGCCATGTCTGCCGTCTCTGTCCAGGTTTCGGTCACAGGATCAAAGATTTCCGCAGCAAGCACGGTACCCGAGTCATTAAATTTAATACCGGATGTGTTGCCACCAATAACCAGAACTTCACCGGTTGGAAGCGGCACACCATTCTGAAACTTACGTGCATGTGCCATGGAAGCAATCTCGCGTACCACGGGGGTACCACCGGTGATGTCGATAACCATGGCGCGATTGGTACTTGCCGTATTATCGCCGGCGATGGCACCACCTGCCGTCAGGATCTTTCCTTCTTCGTACATAACAGTGGTCCCATGTTTAGGGTACCAGTCTGTTATTTGCGGGCCAACCTGCGAAATGCTACCGTTACCTGCAGTATCGATGTAATGCATGTCGGGGGTTGGACCTGAGTGGAAAACCTGGCCATTGGGCGCAACATGAAAGAGTGGCCACCACTCGTTTTCGTAATAAGCATCGTAGTCAAGCTCAGTTTGGAGGCTCACACCGGTAAGTTTTCTCCATCCCGTCAATTCATTCCACATTTCCGGATTGGCACTGCCACCGCTCCCAATGGCAATCATCACTTCGCCATTTGGCAAGGCCAGTGATGTAGGATACCAACGCGGATCGTCCATCTGCTCTTGTGGGATCCAGGTATCGGTTTCGTAATCGTATCTACTGACCAGCCTGACCGTATTTCGACCGCCCATTACGAGAACGTCGCCGTCTTCGAGCATAACCTGATGCGCGCAAAACATATCGTGGGTATTGTGCGGCACGAGCTTGAAATCTTCTGTAGCGGGATCCCATGCAGCAGCATAGGTAAACTCTGGCTGTCCTCCAGGGAAGCCTTCTTCATCGTTAGATGCCCAGGTAAGAATCCTACCATCAGGCAAGTGCGCTGCAGAAACAGGAATGTGCGGCCAATCCAAAACGGGGCCCCATTCGCCCAATGCATTTAGCTCATTTGCGGCTGCAACGCGTAACTGCGAAGGATCCACAACAAAAGCAGGATAAGCTTTTGCCTGCTCCGCCCAGTAGGCATCGCTCTGGGCATGGTGCTCAGGGCCTTCCTGCGCAAAAGCGCCAGGTGCGAGAAAAGGGAGGAATAGAAGTAGGGATAAAATCCGAAACGGCTTACCCAAATTGTAGCGTTTGAAAAACATACGGCTGCGAGAACAAAGTTGAGGCTTGATGCGAGGCACGTGCCATGGCAACACACACAGGAAACACAGGGGCGGGGAAAACAGGTTGGAGGTGGGGGCGTGCAATAGCTTCCAATAATAGCTTTACCTTATATAGGCTGCCATTCAGATAATGCCCAAAGCAACTACTTAAATGGCGCAATTTGCCGTATCGAAATGGATTACCCGATGCGGATTCATGTAGGCGTTTACACACCATTCGACACGCGAAACTTGATACGTAAAACACCATGAGCGCGCATTACCGGAAACTCGAAAACATGTACCTGTCGGCCCCATTCAACGATCATTTTGCGCCGAAAATCGAAGTAAACAAAGGCGCAGCTGAAATATTGTACGAGGTAAAGCCGGCCTACTTTCACGCAGCATCAGCAGTGCATGGTGCTGTTTATTTCAAGGCAATGGATGACGCGGCTTTTTTTGCTGTGAACTCGGTGGTGGAAGACGTATTTGTGCTCACGGTATCGTTCACAACCTATCTTACGCGGCCAATCAGCACAGGCTATATGCGGGCCACAGGAAAATTAGTGCATCAGTCGCAGCGACTTTTCCTGGCGGAAGCAGTCATTGAAGACGATAAAGGCCGGCAAATTGCTCGAGGCAACGGATCCTTCATGCGTAGCCGGACACCCTTGTCCCCCGATATTGGTTATCAGTAAAAGGGTACCGCCAAAGTAGACTTTGCAACCAATCGAACTATCGACACAAAACTTTATTTCTTAAAGACTTAAGCAACCCATTAAGCACACAGCACCTATGCCCACAAAACGCCCACCGTACACCTTTTTCTGCCTGCTCATAACCATTTCGCTCACAACGTCAGCTTGCTTTTTATTCAAGAAGGCATCGGACGTCCCATTTGAAACGGTTCATATCCCTGCCGGCGCCTTTATGATGGGTGATGTATTTGAAGAAACAGACATGGATGCCACCCCGGTCCACCGCGTCGTTATCGCCCCGTTTGAGCTGGCAAAACATGAAATCACCTATGCTGCGTACGATACATTTGCCGTACAAACAGGCCGGCCCCTCCCCGATGACAATGGGTACGGACGCGGCACCCGGGCTGTGGTTAACGT
Organism: Bacteroidota bacterium; assembly: GCA_039111535.1. Lineage (NCBI taxonomy): Bacteria > Pseudomonadati > Bacteroidota > Bacteroidota bacterium. Next base: position 5,091 of record JBCCIM010000064.1, read on the forward strand.
TACCTGGCAAGACGCTGACGATTTCTGCGCATTTTACGGATTCCGATTGCCAACTGAAGTCGAATGGGAATATGCCGCACGCGACGCCGGCAAAGCAATCCGATTTGCCGGCACCGACAGCCTGGAAGCTGTAGACGACTTCGCGCGACACATCGACAACAGCGTTTTGTATTCTTTTCAAGTGGGCTCGAAGGAGCCAAACGGACTGGGATTACATGATATGAGCGGCAATGTCTATGAGTGGATCGGCGCTTATTATGAGTTTTACCCCAAAGCCGGCAATAAACCCGTCTACAAAGACCTCGACAAAGGCGCCATGCGCATCATCCGTGGCGGCAGTTTTAAGTCCCCACCTATACACACCCAAACCTACTGGCGCTCCGGTACCCTAGCTGATATCCCCTCAAATGCGCTCGGATTCCGCTGCGCCAGATCGCTCTTGCAGTGACCGGGATTGAAGGTAAAATTCGATACGGTTCCATAGAAAAATTGAAGCTCTGCAAGGGCACCAAGGTATGTCCACGCCAAACACCCGTCGGGTCTTGAAGAACCAACGGGTGTTTCACAAAAGACGTATTTCGATTCAAAAACGCACCCTCTCACACATAAAATTTCGATATCCATCCCCCTTCCAACCGCATCAAAATCATTGCCGGCTGCGTTACAAGTCGGCAATCTATAACCACAAGCTTTTTGATACATGATTGATACGGTAGTTTTCGACCTCGGCGGTGTACTCATCGACTGGAACCCTCGCCACATGTACCGCAAATTGATGGCGGATGAAACAGAAATGGAGCACTTTCTGGCTACCGTGTGCACAGGCGAATGGAATGCTCAGCAGGATGCCGGCCGGCCTTTTGCTGAAGGTGTTGCCACGTTATCAGCGCAATGGCCGCAACATAGCACCCTGATCGAAGCATTTCATACACGCTGGATAGAAATGATCAATGGACCCATTGACGGAACGGTAGAACTGATGCGCCAAATACGCGATAAAGGCACGCCGCTCTACGCCCTCACCAATTGGTCTGCCGAGACATTCCCACTTGTACGCCCGACGTTTGAGTTCTTCAACTGGTTTCTTGGCATTGTGGTGTCAGGTGAGGAAAAAATGATCAAACCCGATCCCGCCTTTTATCAGCTAATGATGGATCGCTATTCCCTCGTCCCGGAGCAGTTGGTATTTATTGATGACAGTTTGCCTAACATTGAAACGGCAAACAAACTCGGCATTACGGCGCTACACTTCACCGGACCGGAGCAACTTGAGAAAGATCTCAAACGGTTGAACGTGCTGTAGGCAACACGTTTAACTTGCCCCTGCATGATCCGATACCAGCAATGCCAGGTGATGTCCCTTCGCCCGCCATTCTCCGGAATTCATGGATCATGCTACTGATATATTGACAGGCACGTACAATCCGTGGCTTGTCTGCCTGTCTTACCTGGTAGCGACAGTTGCTTCGTTTACCGCGTTGAGCCTTGCCCGCAGGGTTGCACGAAGCACGGGCAATGCAGCAAAGCGATGGCTTATTGTTGGCGCAATCGTGATGGGTATAGGTATTTGGTCTATGCACTTTGTGGGTATGCTGGCGTTCAACCTGCCAATGCCCTTCCACTACGACATTTCAACGACACTCCTTTCTCTCCTTGTCGGTATCGGCGCTTCCGGGTTTGCCCTGCATGTAGTATCACACGCATCAGTAAGTACCTCCAAACTGGTGGTGAGCGGTATCATTATGGGCCTTGGCATCGCAAGCATGCACTATACAGGCATGATGGCGATGGAAATGCAGGCGACAATCAGCTACCAGCCGGCCATATTTGCCAGTTCTATTGTGCTAGCAATTCTTGCCGCCATTGCAGCCCTTTGGATTGCCTTCCAACTCTCTAATCTGGAAAAGAAAAACTTCCCCAGAAAAATTGCAGCCGCAATGGTGATGGGGCTAGCCATTGTCGGCATGCATTATACGGGCATGGCGGCAGCAATTTACACCCCCGAAGCAGGGTACGTACATCCCCAAACCGCCCTCACCCAAGATAACCTTTGGCTGGCCATTGGAATTTCAGTCGCCACGCTGGTAATACTCAGCGGCACCCTGATTACCATATTCTTCGACTACAGGATGCTCATCCAGAAAGGCATCGAGCAACAGCTCTCTGATCTTGTAGCATCGCGTACAGAAGCCTTAACAGATACAGTTGAGAAGCTACGGATTGCACGCGATACGGCGGAGGAAGCAACCCGGGCAAAAAGCGAGTTTTTGGCAACGATGAGCCATGAAATTCGCACGCCCATGAACGGCGTTATTGGTATGACGAGTTTACTGCTGGAAGAAGATCTTGCGCCCGAACATCTGGAAATGGTCGAAGTCATCCATCATTCCGGTGAAGCATTGTTAACTGTCATTAACGACATCCTGGATTTCTCAAAAATTGAAGCCGGCCACCTTGCACTCGAACAACACCCCTTCAACATTCGGGATGTATTGGAAGGCGCGCTCGAAGTGCTCTGTATAAGCGCCCAGAAAAAAGGCATTGAACTGATCTGTGCGGTTTCAACAGATGTACCTGCGTACGTTATCGGAGACGAGACGAGGCTTCAACAAATCCTGGTCAATCTGCTGGGAAATGCCGTAAAATTCACTACGACGGGCGAAATTGTGCTTTCCGTATCCGTCGATGAAAGCGCAACAAGAGATCCCTTCACGTTACACATCGCAGTAAGTGATACTGGTATTGGCATACCCAAAGATAAAATAGCCAGGCTGTTTGATGCCTTTTCCCAGGCAGATTCTTCGACTACCCGAAAATATGGCGGAACGGGCCTCGGCCTCACCATCAGCGCCCGGCTCATTGAATTGATGGGGGGCAATATTTGGGTAGAAAGCGAGGTTGGCGTGGGCAGTACTTTCCATTTCAATATTCACACGCCCCCGTCTATCGAACATAGCAAGAGACAGTTTGAAGTATCCCCGCTCATTGCAGGAAAAAAAGCACTCCTTGTAATCCCGAATAATACGCTGCGTTGCATTACCGCAGCCTTGTTGCGCAGTTGGCACATTGAAACTGATGAATTTGCCACTTGGACCGAAGCTCAAATGCACCTGAATGTCTCCCCACCAGGCGATCTACTTTTGGTAGATCAGGAAAGCGGCATAGACTTCGAGGACGCTTTTGCAGCGCTGCATAAACAATATCCAGCTTGTAAGATTTTCCTGGCCGGTGCATTTAAGAAGCGCACAGAATCGCCGGCTATAACAGATTTCCTCATCAAACCCATCAAAGAACGTCACTTACACAGCGCATTATTGAAAGCCTACATCCATGAACATCTGCGGGCAAGGTTTACCCTACCATTAGACTAACCTCTGCCCCACATCCCGGCGCGCTTTCGTCGCTGTTATGATGCGTCAAATCGGGTGTACGGCTGTATCCATAGGATACACTGGCCGGTGCCCATCGAACGTATATTTTTCAGTCCATTATTCACTGCTTTATTTATAGCGCCCATGCCCATCAATTCGATTTTTGAGCGGATAGCCTGTCTTTTCCTGCTTTTGTTATTGTCAGCCCCATTTTCTTCCTTCACCATTGCGCAATCTGTAGAGCCAGTGCGCGAAGGCGCCCACAATCCAGGTGCGCCCCTGTGGGGCCCTCGCGTTTCACAGATGGAATGGACCTCACTACAAGATGCACTTGAGCCGCGCGTAGAAGGACACAGTGCTGTCATAGACGGAAAAATCTATGTATTCGGTGGCTTCCAGACGCAGGATATCGTACCAACCGACAAGAATGAAGTCTACAACATTGACACCAATGCCTGGTCGACCTTTGCCCCCCTCCCGATACCCAATACCCATGTTGGCTCTGCAGAAGCAGATGGCAAAGTTTGGATTGCCGGCGGATATGCATTGATCGGTTTTATACAGACCGTAGACATCGTCTGGATCTACGACCCGGTTGCAAACACCTTTACAAATGGCCCCAGCCTTCCTGCACCACGCGCCGGCGGTGCCCTGGTGCGATTAGGCCGTAAACTGCACTACATAAGCGGCCTGGAAAACCGCAACGATTCCGTTGGAGATCACTTTGTACTTGACCTCGACGAACCAGGCGGCCCCCAGACGTGGACCACAGCAGCCCCCATGCCCGATCCGCGCAACCACTTTAGCGGCATTGCTCTTGGCGGGAAAATTTATGCAATCGGAGGGCAGTTCAACCACGACATCGATCCTGTCGATACCAACCTTGTGCACGAATATGATCCCGAAACCGATGCATGGACCCGTAAAGCAGATCTGCCCTATATTCGCTCCCATTTTGAACCCGGCACCATCGCAGTCGACGGTAAAATTGTAATCGTAGGCGGTCGCACCGGTACACAGAACTGTGTAGATACCATCACAGAATACGATCCTGTTGCCAACCAATGGGCTGAACTCTTCACTATGCCAGACTGTCTGTTGGCACCATCGGCCAAAGTAATCGACGATGAAATGATTGTCTCACATGGCGGCAAGGTCTCTGTGCTCTTCCCGACAACCGCTACACGCAAGACGGAATTTGAGCGGTCTCCGAGTACATCCATGCAGTTCTCGCCGACATCCTATACCGTTAGCCTCGCACCCGGAGAAACTGCAACCGTTGAACCGCTGCTGTGGACGTTAACCGACGAAGCAGCCTATACCATCAACCTTGCTGGCTTGCCGTCATGGATCAGCAATGTATCTAAAAATACGGGCACCGCGGATGTTGCCGCCGATGAAATTGATATTACACTGAATACCACCGGACTGGCACCAGGTGTGTATTCACACACATTAACAGCTACAGCAAGCGGCTATAACGATGCCACCTTGACCCTTCAGGTAACGGTGGCCGGAGATGGCGAAGCACTCCTGGCCTTTTCGCCGGCGTCGATTGATTTAGGCGCTGTGGCTGCAGGAGATACCCATGCGCAAACCCTTACACTCACAAACACAGGCAGCGGCACAGCAACCTTCTCGCTTTCAGGCGCAGAATTGGTCGCCTCTGCGCTCAACCTGACATACAGCGGTGCTGCAGTTGACGTAATGCTTCGCCCCGAAGCCGGTGTTACCCAATTAGCCCCAGGAGCATCTGCAACCGTTGATATGTACATCACGATGCTCGAATCAGGTGCCGTTACCGGATCAGGGAGCTTTCCTTACTTCTCTGACGGCGACGAAACCAGCGTAGGCCTCAGTTTCTCCGCAACCGCTTCAGGCACCCGTATCGCGCGGATCAATGCCGGCAGTACAACCACCATATCACCCGGCGTTTTTGCAGTATGGGATGAAGACCAATTGTTTGAATCCGGGAAGACATTCTCGAACGATGCAGTCACTTTAATTGACGGTACCCTCGACCAGGAGCCCTACAAAAGCGAACGCAGCGCCCTGACCAACCTGGGCAGTTTTGCCTACCGGATTCCCGTCCCTGCAGCCGGACACTACATCGCCCGGTTGCACTTTGCAGAAACCTTCTTTGGCGCCCCTGGTGGCTCCATCGATTTCATCGGCCGGCGCGTGTTTGATGTGAACCTCGAAGGTGGCCCCGTTGAACTGGATGACTACGATATTGCAGCGGAAGTGGGTCCGGTCACGGCTGTTGTGAAAGCTTTCACGATGGAAGTACTCGACGGCACACTAGACATTGAATTTGAAGCCTCCGTCGACCAACCCAAAGTCTCAGCCATTGAGGTATTCCAGGTTGACCAGACTATACAACAAGCACTCTTTGACGGCTGGAATCTGATTAGCTTGCCTACCACGCCAACCGATGCAGCACCCACAAGTATTTATGCTGATATCGACCTGGTACAATTGCCTTTTGCCTATGTCGGCAACAGCTACGTTGAGCAAACGTCTATGGCAATGGGGACGGGCTACTGGCTCAAGACCGCCGGCAACAGCTTCCAATCCCATGCCGGCACTGCAAATACTGCAACGAGCGTAGCACTGCAAGATGGATGGAATATCATCGGCGGTGCTACCTGTGCTTCCCCCCTATCCAGCGCCACCGGGGCAACCAGTTTACTCATCAACCCGGATGTCTACGGTTACAGCGATCAGAATGGCTACAGCCTCGTTGATGTGCTCCAACCCGGCCAGGGATACTGGGCCGAAGCTTCTGGCAGCGGCACTGTCACCTTTAACTGCGGAGCCGGCAAAGCCAAGGCACACGAATCGTACGACCAAACAATACAATCAGCTGAAAATACGGCCCTGCTTACCATTGAAGATGCCCGCGGCTATACACGCACCCTTTTCATTGCGGTTGATGCATCTGCAGAAGGACAGTTCAGGCTACCACCTACGCCGCCAAGCAATCAGGTAGATGTGCGCTTCCTGAACAGCTCAAGCCTCATGGACGCAGATGCTGCCGTTGCCAAAATACAGGCCATGGAAGCTCCGTTAACCTTTACCCTAACTGGAGACGATCGCGTGAGCGGTGTGGTGCTGTCGGTCAATAACGGAGATGATTGGGAGGTTGTTGGTGAGTTGACCTACGGTACATCAACAACGGTAGACGCACCTGACCTCAGCCGGCTGCTTGTAAGCAAGTATGCCACGGAAGCTGCGCTACCACAGCTGTTTACCTTGCAGCAAGCCTATCCGAATCCATTCCAGTCTGCGTTTACCGTTTCTTTTGATACACCGGAAGACGCCGTGGCGCGTATTGAACTCTACGACATGCTAGGGAAACGCGTCCTGGTTAGCCCGTCTGCCCCAATCCCTGCCGGCAGCCAGCGCACGCTTCAAGTAACAACATCCGGACTCGCATCTGGCGCTTACATGTATCAGTTGATTGTAGAGACCCCTTCAGGCAACCACCGGGCCACCGGGCAGGTTGTGATGATCAAGTAGGTCCCAACCCATTGTTAACCTCGATTGCCTGGATGAAGTAGTACAATAACAGTCCTTCATCCAGGTAATCGAGTGATAGCCAGCGTTTCGATTTTCCGGATCCCCACAGCCGGCCGTATGCATCTTCTAGCCGGACGCCTTTGAAAAAGCCTACATCTATGCCGGCATTTGTTGGCTGCAAATGACACAGCCCACCTCGCCGGTTGACGTAGCTTGTTACATGGGCCTTCCGCCGCTCTCGCACCCCGTCAAAACCCAACAGAAATTCTCGAATCTCCAGAAACAGAGGCGCCTGACCGGACACTATGGCCTTGTCATAATGCACACTTAAATGCCTTCAAAGTAGCGCACGTTAACGCGCTGATATGCTTCTCCACCACCCGGGAAACGAGAGAAAATATCCTGCCAGGCACGCGATCCAAATACTGCCTCTTTTGTTCGGTCAGCGTGCTCCTTCGAATTCCACCGGATCACCCAGGTCACATTGGCCGCGCCCAGGTCGTCCAGCGGAACACCTGACACTTCTGCTTCACCCTCTCCTTTCAACCAAAATCCGACAACATGCATGTGTTGACGGATATGGGGCAATCCGTGGTTGGTAATCCACATTTTATAGTTTTCCAATTGCTCGGGGGCAATGTGGTAATCTCTGATTTCGTAGAGATGGGTTGCGGAAGACGTTTTCATTTTAATCCCTCGTTAGAGCTTGTAGCAAACTGTAGCAGTTTACGACAATCAAGCGAAAGCATCAAAGCAAAAAAGAGGCGTAACCTTACGGCTACACCTCTCTGTTAAAACTTCTGTGCTATCCTCATCGCTTTCCGTTGTAAGCTTAAATGCGTTCCAGTTTAACTGGATACGTTTTCTCCGCATTCCATTGGCAGACGTAGATGTTTTTGTCGTCATCGATGCAAACGTCGTGACAATGGAAGAAAATAGGCAAGTCCTGCACCATTAACTGTAGTTCGCCTTGCACGTAGCGCGGCGCTGTACCCCCAGGGTTGGATACAACGCGATCGTTTTTATCCAGGATGGTAACAAAACCCGATCGGTCGGTGCGGTTCAGATACTTCAGCCGCGACCAGCAAACGCCGGCATACAGCATATCGTCATCAATTACCGGCCGACACACAAAAGCACCCGGCAGGAAAATGGTCGACAAATACTCTCCATCCAGCGTAAAACGCTTGAAGGCATTGTGCGCACGCGAGGTACAGAGCAGCGTCGGATCACCACTGCCGCGGGTATCGATACAAACACCGTGGGCCGTTTGGAACTGATCTTCACCATCACCGCGGCCGCCAAATTTACGAATGAAGTTGCCCTCTATATCGTACTGCAATATAAACTGGGAGCCGTAACCATCTGCAACATAAATGTCGCCATTGGGGCCAATTGTGGTTTCGGTCGGAACGTAGCGCTGCTCTTCAGTATAGACCCCAATTTCGTGGGGCGTCGGCATCCGCATCACTTCCTGCCCGTCGAGCGTAGTTTTCACCACCACGCCGCCATTGTCTGTAATAAAGAGGAATTCTTCACCGCCGGCATCCCAAATGGTGAGGCCGTGTCCGGATGGAAAACTATCACCCCAGCTATTTACAAGTTTTCCAGATTTGTCGTAAATGATGATGTTATTTTTTGTCTCATCAGTAACCATGATGAGTCGCTTCTGAGAATCCATTACCATCTCATGGCAATTTTTCACAGGCGTTTGCCCGGCATCCAGGCTACCCCAGTATTTGTGTACCTTGTACTTGAAATCGCCGTGGCCAACAATCTCACCATCTGCAGGCTTTTTGCTGATTATGTTTACACTGTAGCCAGGTGCGATGAAGGCAGCGCCGGCAACGGCAGAGGCCTGCTTTACAAAAGTTCTGCGGCTGGTGGTTTGTTTTTTCATGACTGAACAGGTTGTGTCGACAGGTGGAAACGAAGCGCTATGAAGATAGCTGCACCGGAAAATATCGTCAGAAATATAACCAACACGTAACTTTCTGCAAGGCAAATCGTTTATTTAGACAATTTCCTAATTATCTAATAATAACAGCACGTTATGAAAGAACGCTATTGGCTTCAGTCGCTACTGCCCTTTTTCATCCTGCTTCTCTTTACACCGATGCACGTATTTGCACAACAAACACCCGCTGCCCTCGAAGGGGCTTGGGAAGGTAACCTTGTGTTACCCAACGGCCAATTGCGCATCGTATTCAATCTTAAGGCAGAGGGTGACGGCTTGTCTGCAACCATGGACAGTCCTGACCAGGGGGCTACGGGTATTCCTGTAACATCAACAACACTTGAAGCCGGTATCCTTACCCTAAATGCATCAGCCATTCGCGGTACGTACAAGGGGACGGTGAATGAGGCCGGTGATGCAATCGCAGGTACATGGAGCCAGGGCGGTATGTCGCTTGAACTCAATTTATCCAAAACTGAAAAACCGACCAAAGTAGACCGGCCGCAGGAGCCGCAGCGTCCTTTCCCATACGAAGAAGAAGCAGTGTTTTATGATAACGCAGTTGGTGACGCCCGGCTTGCCGGCACCCTGACCCTGCCAACGTCACCCGGCCCCCACCCTGCAGTGGTGCTGATTTCAGGGTCCGGCCCCCAGGACCGGGATGAGACCATCATGGGGCACAAGCCCTTCCTGGTGCTCTCAGATCACCTCACACGCGAAGGCATTGCCGTGTTAAGATATGACGACCGCGGCACAGGCGAATCCACCGGCAATTTTGCAGCCGCAACATCTGAAGACCTTGCGCGCGACGCACAGGCTGCAGTGGATTTCCTGAAAACCAGATCCGACATAGATGCCTCACAAATTGGCCTTGCCGGCCACAGCGAAGGCGGACTCATTGCCCCCATGCTTGCGCAAAAGCCAGACAACGTCGCCTTCATCGTATTGCTTGCAGGGCCCGGGCTAACCGGTGCTGAGATATTAAAACAGCAAACCAATTTGATTGCCAAAGCAGCCGGCATGTCAGATGCATTGGTGGAAAAGCTTGTCGCAACAAATACAACGCTATATGCAGTTGCACAATCTGCCTCATCGGACACTGTAGCAGAAGAATTGAAAGCTGCGGTTTCCCGCATCAAAACAGAACTGGGCCCCAATACCGCAGGTGCACTTGGTATGGGAAATGAAGCAGCGGAGCAACGCATCGTGGCACAGTTGTCGAGTCCGTGGATGCGTTATTTCCTCTCCTATGACCCTGCACCGGCCCTTACGAAGGTAAAGGTCCCTGTGCTTTCCATCATTGGTAGCAAAGACCTGCAAGTCCCTGCAGCAGGCAATACAGCGGCTATCCAGCAAGCTTTACAAGCCGGCAACAATCCGCACTTCGTAGCAAAAGTACTGCCCGACCTCAACCATCTTTTTCAAACAGCAGAGACGGGAGCAGTTGCTGAATACGGACAAATTACAGAAACCTTCGCCCCTGAAGCGCTCGACATGGTGGGCAACTGGATAAAAGAGCAGGTCCAATAACACAACCCAATCATAGACAACGCAGGAAAGTGATACCATAGAAAAAGGGCAACAGTTGTTAGACTGCTGCCCTTTTCTAAAAATTAATCCGGTTGATTTAGCCTTGTCGGCTTAGCAACCCAGATCAGCCCGTGACTGTGTGTCATTCACAACGAGGCAGTTGCCTGAAGGAATAGAAGAAGGCACGTAGCGGCTGAGGTTAGGATCGTACAGACCACCTTCGATGAAGGCAACGAGGTCAGATACTTCATCCTGCGTCAGGCCGAGTGGCTGGAACTGCGCGGCAAGTTGGCCGGCAGGTACTTCAGCGTTCTGCGGTACAGCTGCGTTTTTGTACTCAACCACTTCACGTACAGAGCGGAAGTTACCACCGTGTCCGTAGAATGGAGAGTCAACGAGGTTGTAAAGCTGAGGCGTTTTGAATTTGTATTCGTCAGCTGCGTTTCCGGTGAAGCTTGCGCGACCCAGGTTGGCTTCAGCTGTATCGAAATCACCATATACGCCAGGACCGTCCAGGTTATTCATACCCAGTGCATAGAAGGTCATAGAGCTCAGTGCAGGACCACCATGGCAATCAACACAGCCCGCTTTGTCAGCAAACAGCATGGCACCACGCTTCTCAGCGTCGGTCATTGCGTTTTTGTTGCCTTTCAGCCAGAGCTGGAACGGCGCCTGGTTAGACAGCATTGTGCGCTCAAAAGCAGCGATAGCCAGACCGGTATGCTCGACGTCAAATGGATCTGCCACTGTAGGGAATGCTTCTGCAAAAAGCGTGGTGTACGTTGGGTTGGTAACAACCAATGAGCTGTCGATAAGCCCCATACGATGTACGCCTAGTCCACCAATAGCCTGTGTTTCAAGTCCTTCATATCCAAGTTCGTTGGTAGCGATTGGCGTACCTGGAGTCCAACGGTCTTCAGTACCTGCATTCGGACCTGTAGCACCAAACTGGCCGTTCCACAGGTTAACAATCTGGTATGCACCGTTCATTGCTGAAGGTGTACGGATTGGCTGTACATCGAGCTCTTCGAGTGCGTAATTTGGATCGTTTACGCGAGAAGAACCATCAGTACCAAAACCGAACCCACCTTCACCAACACCCTGGATGACACCAGCCTGGAAGCCGGCAGCAGCGTGATGGCAAGAAGCGCAAGAAGCGGTATGGAGTCCTTCAGGACGCGTTGGGTTGGTCAGAAGGCCTGTTTCGTGGTAAAGCAACTGGCCAAGTTCAACTTTCTTGGCTGTTACCGGGTTGTTTGGATCTTGAGGAATTGACGCAAAGTCAGTGCTTTCTGGCAACTCAAATGCGGCCATACCCTGTCCGGGTGCGGCTGCTGCCAGCGTTTCTTCCAAAAGTTCGTCAAGGCTAGGATCGCTGTCGTCGCCTTTACTAAAGAGATCACAACCTACCAGCAAACCAGACATTACGAGGCACAGGGCCAGGCGCTGGATTTGCCGAAAAGTTTGATGCAGTGATTTTGTTGGAATTGCGTCTTGCGGGCCGGAAGTAAGCATAGAAGCCACCTCAGAAGCCCGAAGATCGTGCTTCGCTGTACTGATCATGTTAATTCTGCTTGATTTGGTTAATAGTTAGAAAGCAGACGAATCCTGTTTCTCACTATGGAGCACAAATGGGGGGCTTGGATAGAATCTCTATGCTTGCAGGCGCTTCATCGAAGCGAACTTTAGAGAATCTGGAGTTGACTCGGCTTTTATCGCCGTACCCTATATATCATTCCATCAGAAAGGCACACCGAACTTAATAGCCAGTTCAATTTGAATTCATACTGCAAATTTATATACATGGACCCCAACCTGTATCTTACCGAACCGTCTGCTGCCCCGGTATGAAGTCCACAGGCAGTATCGGTTAAGATGCTCCCGTATTTAAACTACTTTTCGCGCAACCCATAGGTACTTTCGACGCATTACCACAATCCGGTTTTGCGCATTTAGCATCATCCAGGCTGTATCGATTAAGAAATGGCGCTGTATAGATGTTATGGGTTGTTATCAGGGCATGCGTGTTTACGGCCTGTAACCCGACACAAATGTGCGAGATAGCATTTTTTATTTTTATAGATAGGCGTCGCGCACGCTCAAACAGAACCATAGGTGTTTTTAATACCAAATGAGACCTGCATTTACCGAAGTTGAAGTGGCAGCGCTCTTGACGACGCACTATGGCTTCACTGGCAAAATCAAAACCCTACCCAGCTACAGCGACCAGAATTTCCTCGTTGATACAGCAGATGCACGTTTTGTGCTAAAAATTAGCAACTCAGATGAGCCTTTTCCCGTACTCGATTTTCAGCAGCAGGCGCTACAGCATCTTGGTATCAAAGCGCCGGCCCTTGCGCTACCGCACGTCATTCCATCCCAAAATGGCGCTTTACTCACGGAAGTAGCCGCTCCCCGCAACAATACACATCATCTGGTATGGATGGTTAGTTTTCTCTCTGGCCAATTCATATCAGACCTCCAATCCCATCCCCCACCTCTCCTGCACAACCTCGGCATTTTCATGGGCACCCTCGACAAGGCCCTCGCCGGCTTTGTACATCCCGGTATGCACCGCACCCTGCAATGGGACCTCAAACATGCGCCTAATCTGACAGAAAAACTGCCACATATCAAAGATTCTGGCAAACGGCGTCTGGTTGAACATTTCCTGCGACGATTTGATGAACATGTGGTGCCTGTTTCCGGCGCATTGCGCCAGTCTGTAATCCACAATGATGCAAATGACAACAACGTGCTGGTTGATACCCGCAATAACACAGCAATTGGAGGTATCATAGACTTTGGGGATATGGTGTATACCTACACAGTCTGCGAAATTGCCATAGCCATAGCGTACATGATCCTCGGCAAAGAGCAACCGCTGGAAACGGCCATGCCGATCCTCCGCGGATATCAATCTGTGTATCCGTTAACCGAGCAAGAATTGGCAGTATTGTATGATATGGTTTCCATCCGTCTCTGCACCAGTGTTTGCATGTCCGCACGTGAACGAAGCCTTGCACCCGACAATGCCTACCTCGCCGTTAGCGAACAACCAGCATGGCATGCGCTCGAAGCCCTGCAACACCTTAGTGTCGCGCAAACAACAGCAACTTTTCAGACAGTATTAACTTAATTTTAGTCATCCGAGCTACGCACGGCAGCTCAATGGCGTCAAAAAGCACAAGCATGAACAGGGAAGAAATTCTTCAGGTCCGCAGCAAGCACCTCGGCAAATCCCTCAGCACCTCATACAACACACCGCTTGAAATTGTACGGGGAGAGCAGCAGTACCTCTACAATAAAGACGGTCGGCAATTCCTGGACTGTGTCAACAATGTATGCCATGTTGGGCACTGCCATCCCCACGTCGTCCGCGCTGGCCAGCAACAAATGGAAGTGCTTAATACCAATACGCGGTATCTACACGAAAACCTCGCCCTTTACGCGCGCCGGCTTGCCAGCATGTTTCCGGATCCACTTTCTGTTTGCTTTCTGGTGTGCTCGGGCAGCGAAGCCAACGAACTGGCCCTACGCCTTGCCAGCACGTATACAGAAAGCCGCGAATTGCTCGTACTTGATGCGGCTTATCACGGCAATACAGGTGCAACGGTAGACATCAGCCCTTATAAATATGAAGGCAAAGGAGGCTATGTACAACGCGATCATGTCACAAAGGTCATGCTACCAGATGGGTACCGGGGCCCCTACAAATACGACGACCCCGATAGTGCCTCCAAATACGCCGGCCACGTTGCAGAAGCCATTCAACAACTCGCGACGGCAGGGCGCCGGCCCGGCGCTTTTATCGCAGAGTCACTTGCCGGCTGCGGTGGGCAGGTGGAATTCCCTTCCGGATACCTCGCTGCCGCCTATGAACACGTCCGGGCAGCAGGCGGTCTGTGTATTGCAGACGAAGTGCAAGTAGGGTTTGGTCGTGTTGGCAGTCATTTCTGGGCATTCGAAACACAAAATGTGATACCCGACATAGTGACCATGGGTAAACCCATTGGCAATGGCCATCCAATGGCTGCAGTGATAACAACGCCAGCTATCGCCAATGCCTTCGCCAACGGCATGGAGTATTTCAATACTTTTGGCGGCAATCCAGTATCCTGCGCCGTGGGACTGGCGGTGTTGGATGTAATCGCCAATGAAGGATTACAACAACAGGCCTGGCAGGTAGGCAAAAGCTTGAAAAAGCAGTTGAGCGCCTTAAAAGAGAAGCACGCACTTATCGGCGACGTACGGGGACGGGGACTTTTCCTGGGTGTCGAATTGGTACGTGATCACGAAACGCTTGAGCCGGCCGACACGGAAGCCGCACTGATTGTTGAGCAAATGAAAGAGCGCGGCATACTCCTCAGTACAGATGGCCCTTTACATAACGTGATCAAAATCAAACCCCCCTTGCAGTTCAATATGAGCAATGCCAAACACGTTGCGCACACCCTCGATGAAGTGATGCGGACATTTGCCCCATAAGGCAGCGTCAGGCATCAGCGGGATCGTGGGTATAGATTTTTTCGGCAATCCGGATGAGATGGGCCATGTCTTCTGCACCAAGATGCTCGGCAAAACGAACGTTCAGCGCATCAATCTCTGCGTCAATTTTCCCGAGAAGCTCCCGACCGGCTTCCGTAATCCAGTGCAAGCTCTGCCGGCGATCCTGCTCCGACCGTTCGCGCCGTACCCATCCCTTGTTCACAAGCTGGTCCATCAGCCGCGTCACGTCAGGGGCGGGGTCAATCATGCGCTCGATAATGTCGCACCGTGGGTAACCCTCATCTGTTGCCCCACGCAAAATGCGCAACACGTTGTAGTAGTTGAAATTCAACTCATACTTCTTGAAGATCGTGTCGGATTGTCGGCGCACATGCACTGCAGCAACCATCAACGCAAGCGATGACTCGTGAGCAGCACTCTGAAAATCGACATTCTGCTTCAGCTTGTCTTTTAGAGGAATACGCATGTCAGCGGGGTCCTACAGGCAAAAGAAATCACAATGACAACATCGTGAATATGACCTTGTCTGGTACCTGAACCACTCTTTACGTGTTCCAACACAAAAAAACAATTACGCTGCCCGCATCCGGTTATTGCGCTTGTTATGCTCTACCTCAGCCAGCCCAAGTAACTCCATAAGCGGCGGAATGTACATTGCAAAACGCCCGCGGTAGCCCTTTCGCAGACCATACCAACCACCAATTGGATTTTCGTCAGAACGCGCCCAATGCTCAACCGTACCCGGTTTTGCTTCCTGCTTTTCGTCTTTACTGCCCAACAAAATCCAGTCTGCATGTGCATCTAACATGGCATACAGATCAGCAATACACCGGAAATCATAATACAGTATCGTCTTCCCAACGGTGCATACCAGCCGCTCTATCCCATCTTTTTCATCAACATACATCTCGTAGCCAGATGATAGTGGTGGCGTTTTTAATTGCCAGGGATTTTCTTTTCCTCTTTTCTCAATTGGATGCTTGGACATAGCATTGGGGCCTCATCCCTGGGATTGTTGAATGTGTTCAGCTTCTGCTTTCAGATCAGCAGCAAATTGTTCAAAGCTTGCATCAAACGATGGAATGAAGCGGCCATAAAGCGGAAACATGAGCCCCCCAATACGCTCGGTCATAGAAAAACGGATGGTGTTAGCGTCAACTGGCTCAAGTGTATACACACGTTCTCCCTGACCATCTCCCCATACCAGCTGTTGTTCAGACGTGAAGCCCTTTACTTTTAACTTAAACGTTCTTTTTTCATCCAGCGTGGACTTGAGCTTGATGGTCTCGCCGAGGCGTATCTGCCCTTCGATAGATACGACAGTTGAATTCCAACGATTAAAATCAGAGGCATTAGTAAGCAGGGCCCAGATGATCGTAGGATCGGCATGAATTAGCGTTTGAACAGCGGTAGTTCTGGTAAAAGTTGTTTTGGTTGTTTGCGCAACACCTTCCTGCAATGGTGGAGTTTGAGTTTGCATGTTCTGTTTGCTTTGAGATTGCGAAATACGTCCTTTTATTATGTGGACGATCGGCAGCAATAAAACGATAGGATTTTGCTTATTTTTTTTTCAGAGAGGCTTCCATCACTTGCCGGTTGTGCTCAAGGTGGTGTAATTGTAGTTCTGCCGCACCCGACTCAAAGGGATCCAGCTCTTGCAAAATTTGCATGCGCAGGTCGAATAAATGTGCTTTATCCTCCTTCTCTGCATCGCGCGCCATTTTGATTTTCGCGACTTCCTCGGCTTGCTTTTGATCTGGATTAAAAATGCCATTCAGTTCGGTGCACTGGTGACACACGCCGGCTTTGTTGATCAGCGAGCACCGGCCATCAAACACGTCAATCATTTTCCCGCGTCCGGTATGCAGGTAATACTTCACCATCGCTTCCGTTTGCGACATGATGCCGGCGATTTCGCCCACTTTGAACCCATATACTTCTTTGAGCCACAAACAAATCTGCTGTTCGAGCGGCAACGACCGAGACACACAGGTATAGCAAAAAGCGATGTGCTCCTTGATCTCGAAATTACCCTGCGGCGACGTAGCGCGGATTTGCATCGCTTCCTGAAAGAACTGCCGGTTTTGCATTGCAGCCTCTTTGCAAATATCGGTTACGTTTTCCGGCCATCGTTGCTGGGCCCGCAGATGATCCTTAGCTACATTGGATGCAATGGTAAAGAGCCACGTTTTGAGGCTTGATTCGCCACGAAAACCGGCAAGTCCTTTATGGGCTTTCAAGTAGGTATCCTGAACAAGGTCGTCTGCGTCGCGCGAACTGGTGGTCATTCGCAACAAGTAACCACGCAATTGCGCTCGAATTTCTTCAAACCCTGTGGTCAACTCCTCTGTAGTCATGGGTATATTTGTTGTATAGAAAACTTGCTTTACGGATAAACCCAGGATTGTTGCTTCGACACGAAGCGCTTGCTGATTTGGCAACACGACGGCGGTGTATGCATAAAAAATACATACCCTCCCCGCTACCTAAGTCCTAAAATTTTGAAAAATAACTACTTGCGCCAAATAATACTATGCACCATCGCTTGTATAGCCTGGGGATGTGACAGCACCAACACGCCTCCGGAGCCCGTAAATTTGCTGGCATTTGTAGGAGAATCATCGCTACCGTTTTCCGACCAATTGATTGCCTGCGCCGGCGGCGGCGACCAGGATACGGTCACGCAACCCGGAACGCCAATATCTGTCTATTATTATCCGATTAATGGCGCGCAGAATTTTCGGTATTTCGAAACCGAAGACATCAACATGGACCCCGCTGATTTATCACACTACACTGAGGTCCAATTGGAAGATCGGCCCCTTTTCAACGGGTACCTGCGCCGCTTTATGAATGTGCCGCTGAATACGGAAAAATGGGCCCGTGTGGTATATGAAACGCAGGATAGCTTGCACGTTTCGAATGCAATTCGGCTTAAATATCCCGTACTGCCAACAACTTACGACAGCAGCAAAGTACTCGTTGATATAAACGGTACAACGCCCACCTTCCGCTGGCCAGCACACGACAACCCGCTGGATGTAATTTACTTCCAGGTTATCTCCGACCGTAACGGCAACCTGATCTCTGGCACGTATACCTTTGACAAGACATTCACATTTTACAATTTGGATAACGTGGTTTTAAACATTCGTGATGTTTCTCCGGCGCCGGCACTGGATCTTGGAGAAACCTACCGATTTACCCTTATGACGGTCAGCAGTGACAACTGGGTAAATCTGATTGCAGAACGAACCTTTACCACGGAGTAGTTTTCCGTATACACATATAAACCATGAAAACTTTAGCCCAACGCGTACAATTTCTGTTCACTACCGTAGTTATCCTGCTGTTTACCAGCCAGATAAGTCAGGCACAGTCTATCAATGCCTTTTACGATGACGTAGATGCTTTTATGAGCAAATACGTTGATAACGGACTGGTGGCCTATGGGGTGATCAAAGACAAGCCGGCTGAACTGGATGCCCTGCTTGCGCAAATTGCAATCCTCGACCGGACAAGCCTCTCTGCGGCCGATGAAAAAGCGTATATGATCAATGCTTACAATGTACTGGTCATCAAAAACATCATCGACCACTATCCCACAGCCTCCCCAACAGCGGAAAACGGGTTCTTCGACCGCGACAAATTTCAGGTAAGCGGCAAGTCGCAAACCCTGGATGAACTGGAAAAAGGTGACTTGTATGTAAAATACCCAGACGCGCGCCTCCACTTTGTACTGGTGTGTGCCGCCCTCGGGTGCCCGCTCCTTGTTGAAGATGCTTACCGGGGTGACATCCTCGAAACCCAGCTCGATACCCGTACCAAACACACCCTGAATTCCGAATTCTACGTAAACGTATCATCCGATGGCAGCCGCGTTGATGTCTCAGAATTATTTTCCTGGTACACAGACGACTTCACAAAAGACGGGCTTTCGGTCGTAGGGTATCTCAACCAGTACCGCAAAGACTCCTTGCCGGAGAATATCAAGGTTGGTTTTATCAAATACGACTGGACCTTGAACGACGACAAAACAAAAGGTATGACGGGCAGCCTTGATGTATTGGAGACGGACCCAGGCAATACGTTGCTGCAGGGCCAGAACCTGCAGGCATTAACGCCCTCTACCCTGCTGGTACCGGGGCAGGTTGACGTCAAAGTGTTCAACAACCTCTACACCCAAACAGCTTTTTTTGATGATGGCGGTTCGCGCGTTGATACGGACCGATGGACGTTTTTTACGAGTATTATTTCGTTCCAGGTTGGCATCACCGAGCGGCTTAATCTTGGCCTGGATCTTTATCCGAAAGCTGTGCGCGTAGGAGATCCGGGGAGTTCACCACTTTCCGTGCTACAATTCTCAACCAACAACAACGCAAACGCTGCCCTGGCCGCGCTTGCACCAAAAATAAAATTTAACCCGCTCAAAAACGTCCCCAATCTGGCAGCACAGGTTGCGCTGTATCTGCCGTTGACATCCGATCTCGAAGGCTCCCAGAGCGGCCGGCCCTTCCTCGATTACGACGACACACAGTTATGGGCACAGGCTTTCTACGACCTGCCCTTTAATGAAGCGCTACTCCTCTATCTCGAAGGTGGTGTTTTCTTCAGAAATGACTCGGCCTCCGAAAACGCAAACAACGAATTTATCTTTCCTTTCAAAGGTATTCTGAACTACTTTGTAAACGATCGGTTGACAGTATACGGCCTGACCGAGTTTACACCTTCTTCGCTAGAGCAAGATGCGTCACTTTTCAGTACCTTGTATACGCAAGTGGGTGCTGGTGTCAAGTTTCAGGTCACGCCCCGCTTTGAAATTGAGACGCTTGCCACAATTTTCCCCTTTGGCTACAATAAAGGCGCCGGGCAGACGTACAATTTCGGATTCCGATATGTTCGCTAATCGTCTTTAATTCCTTTGAAACCCTGGATCAAGGGGTGCCTTTCGGGCCTCTGCTGCTTATTTATCTTGCTTCCGCAAACAGGATTTGCCCAGGAAACAATTGAGCAAATTTCTTTTCAAGGTTTGAAAAAAACCCGGGTATCGTTTGTCAAACGATTTTTGCAGTCCCGGGTGGGCCAACCATTCGATCCGACCACCGCAGAAACGGACGAGCAGTCGATCCGAAATCTTCAGCTTTTTTCTTCGGTAGAAAGCCGGCTGGTGCAGCAAGATGGCAAAACCACGCTTGTTTTTGACGTAACAGAGTTGATCACCCGACTGCCTATCACCAACTTTGGCGGCATCACCGACAATTTCTGGCTGCAAATCGGAATGAACGATTTCAACTGGCTCGGCCAGGGTGGATTCTTTGGTGGCTATTACCAGTACTACGACCGCCACTCGATAAAACTCTTCTCCATGATGCCCTACCTGTTTAGCGAGCGATTGGGTCTCTCCTATATCGTAGGCAGACAGGCCACCGAAGAGCCGGCTTACTTTAGCGATACCACGCTTGATTTTGACGTAAACCGTTGGGAAGCCACAGCCCTGCTGCGTTACGAAATCTTCCGCGATCCGGCAAATCAACGTGCCTTGATCCTGGAAGGCGGCGGCGGCTACCTGAACGAAACGTACATTCTTCGAGAAGGCGCCACGTTCACTTTTCCTCGCCGAACAGTCTTTGACAAGTACTTTCTTAAAACATCACTCAAACATCGAAACCTAAACTACTTCTTCCACCACATAGAAGGGCACGTCTTACAAACAACGCTGGAGTACGTTGAAACCATCACCAACGGTGACAAATTTTGGAAATGGTTTAACGACTGGCGATTTTATTGGCATATCGGCAAACATGCCAACCCGGCTATTCGCATTGTTGCCGGCATATCGAGCAACGACGACTCCCCTTTTGTGCCCTTTGTACTTGATAGTTATCTCAACGTCCGCGGCTCGGGCAACCGTGTTGCGCGAGGGACCTCCGAGCTTACTGTAAATATTGAACACCGCCAGACAATCTACGAACGAGCGTCGTGGGCCCTCGAAGCCGTTGCTTTCCTGGACGCCTCTGCATGGCGCCCTGGCAATGCCCCATTAAGTACCATGTTCGAACGGCAAAATATTGTATCTTTTGCTGGCGGTGGCGGCAGGCTACACCTCCGTCGAATCTACAATTTTTCACTGCGACTCGATTACGGTATCAATACATCGGATGCCTCGACACGCGGATTTGTACTCGGCGTAGGGCAGTACTTCTAAATTTAAACAAATAAACCCTGCCTGGTTTATTTGTTTACTGTTGCAGGTTAAAGGTTGAAAGTTTTTTGCCTTATTTATTTGCCCTGACCTACTGCGACTACATCGCCATTTTTCAGTATACGTATACAATCCCTGATTAAACATTATGCTCAGGTATATTACGCTTTCCTTTCTTGTCCTTTTTATATCTATCCCCGCAGTTGCACAGCAGGGCCGCATACCCGTCCCCGCGGATAGCGGCATGGTGGTGAGCAGCCATTACCTTGCTTCAGAAGTTGGAAATGAAGTACTAAAAAATGGTGGCAACGCGGTTGACGCAGCCATTGCGACAGCCTTTGCGCTTGCCGTTACCCTCCCATCTGCCGGAAACATCGGCGGCGGTGGATTTCTTGTATACCACGGTGCAGACGGCTACACCACGTCGTTCAATTTCAGAGAAAAGGCGCCACTCGCTGCTACAGAGACGATGTTTCTGAATCGACGCGGAGAAATACACCAAAATTCCAACCACGAAGGCGCCTTGTCTGTTGGTGTCCCCGGCACGGTTGCCGGCCTTGCATTGGCGCACGAACGACTGGGTAGCAAACCATGGGCAGAACTGGTGTCTCCCGCAGTGAAGTTGGCGGCAGAAGGTATGCCTTCCACTTGGGCGATGCAAGGATTTCTGCGCCGGCTGGCGCGCGCACCAAGGACCTACCCTTCAACCAATAAAGTTTTCCTGAAACCCGGTAATGAAATGTATGAACCGGGAGAAATCTGGAAGCAGCCGGACCTCGCCAAAACCCTGGAGCGCATCCAGGAAGCAGGCAAAGATGGATTCTACAAAGGCGAAACGGCGCGCCTTTTTGCACAATTTATGCGTGCCAATGATGGCCTGATCACAGAAGAAGACCTCGCACTTTATGAAGCCGAAGAGCAGGCGCTTATCCACGGCACCTATCGCGGCTACGATGTATACGCAATGGCACCTCCTAGCTCTGGTGGCGTCGCGCTCGTTGAAATGCTCAATATTCTGGAAGGGTATGACCTGAAAGCACTGGGCCACAATTCCGCCAGCTACGTGCACGTGCTCACGGAAGCCATGCGCCGGGCTTATGCAGATCGTGCGTTGCATATTGGTGACCCCACGTTCAACGCCGACATGCCCATTGAGCGCCTCACCTCAAAAGACTACGCAGCTGCGTTACGTGCCACCATCAACATGGATCAGGCATCAGTAAGCGACCCAACGTTGTTTAGCGACCCTTATCATGAGAGTGAAGAAACCACACACTTCTCGGTGGTGGACAAAGACGGTAACGCTGTATCGCTCACCTACACCCTCGAACACAGCTACGGATCAAAGATGGTTGTAGATGGCGCCGGCTTCCTGCTGAACAATGAAATGGGCGACTTCAACCCTATCCCCGGCCGGACAACAACCAAAGGCCTCATCGGAACTCCCCCCAACCTCGTCGCGCCACAAAAACGTATGCTATCCAGCATGACACCAACCATTGTGGCCAAAGACGGCAAGCCTGTTCTGATCATAGGTACACCGGGTGGGCGAACCATTATTAACACTGTTTTACAGGTAATTTTGAATGTTATCGACCACGACATGTCGGTTGCCAGAGCCATCGAAGCCGGCAGATTTCATCACCAGTGGCTACCCGATGAAACGAGGGTTGAAGAATACGCCTTGTCGCCTGACACCAAAAAACTCTATGAAGCACGCGGGCATTCCATCAGCTTCAGAACATCGATGGGTCGAGCAATGGGCATTTACATCGACTACGACGAAGGGCTTTATTACGGTGCAGCAGATTCCCGCAGTTACGATGGAAGAGCGATAGGTCATTAAGTGCGCGCATATAAATCCTACGGATTCATATGCACGTTGTTGAAAGTTGCAGGTTACTGGTTGAAGGTTTTTGGCCTTATATCATTCGTTTTTCCGATGTGGGGATAAACACAAACTGAATATCGAGATAAGACCTAATCCCTAACTACGACGACCACTATGAAAACTTTTTTTTCGCTGCTGTTTGCCTGTTGCATCTCAACTACGGCTTGGGCACAACTGGGCACCGAAACATCGCGTCAGTCGCTAAAAGATATTCGGGGATTTTATGTGCAGGTTGATATCGAAGGAAGTGTCGGCTTGACATCCGACGAGAAATTAAATGCGTCTGCGATTAATCAGCGGGTTAAGCAACAGTTGCGTAACGCCGGCTTGCAGGTCATTGAACCAACCGAAGTGCTCGACCAACCTATAGAGCCCTACCTGTACCTGCATATCAACATGATCGAAATGGAAAAGGGCCTGGTCCCGTTTTCTACAAGCCTCCAGTTCTACCAGCGTGCCACGCTCGAAAAGCAAAAGAAGAAGAAAACCACCATGGTTGTCTGTACCTGGGACACCGGGGCTGTCGGGCTGGTATCGTATGACAACCTCGATATGATCGCAGAATCAGCCATCGCGTCTGTAGACGAGTTCATCGACGACTTCAGCCACGCGAACAAGCGTTGAAGGAATGCAAACTTCGACATTCAAAATTCCTTGTTCGGTGTCAGGGGTGTTCAGAAAAAATAGTAGCTGTCAAAGTTCAGTTCGTTATTAGCAATTTAGTGTGCTGGACGTCCACCAAATGCGCGGCGATGTGCGAGGGACTTTTATCGAAGCGTTTTCCTGAATAAAATTCCCTCGCACATCGCCGCGCATTTGGTGGACGTCCAGCACACTAAATTGCTAATAACGAACTGAACTTTGACAGCTACTATTTTTTCTGAACACCCCTGACACCGAACAAGGAATTT